>DATLVT010000185.1:0-16517 GCA_035577105.1 Polyangia bacterium | reverse complement strand
CACCGCCTGCTTCACCAGCTGCTCGAGTGACGCCCAGTGCGTCGGCGGCACCGGAAAAGCGTGCCGCGGCGGCATGTGTCGCTGACGCCCCTGGTCAGCCAGGCCGCTCAAGTCGCTCCCGCAAAGCGTCGATCCTGCCCTGGTGCTGCAGGCTGAGCGACGCGGGCGACGCCCTCAATCGGGCGCCATCGCCGTATTGATGGCCCTCACCCTGGTCGTGATGATGGGATTTGCCGCGCTGGGGTTCGATCTGGCCTACGTGCGCCTGGCCCGCCTGCAGATGCAGAACGCGTCGGACGCCGCCGCCCACGCCGCCATGGTGAACCTGCGCATCACCGGCAACCTGAGCAGCGCGCGCAACACGGCGGTCACCCTTGCGGCGGCCAACGCCGTGCTGGGCAAACCGGTCCTGTTGCAGGAAGGCGACGTCGTCTTCGGGGGCTGGGACTTCGCCCGCGGCACGTTCCTGGCCAACACGCTGCCGGCCAACGCCGTCACGGTGAACGCGCGGCGCAGCGACCCCACCGCCTCCGACGGCTCTGTCAGCCTGGCGTTCGGACGCGTGCTGGGATTCTCCGAGGCCAACGTCAGCCGCTCCAGCGTGGGGGCCTTCCGGATTCGCGACCTTGTCATCGAGATGGACGTCACCGGCAGCTTTCTCGACAACATGGACAACGCCGTGCGGGCCAACGTCGCCATGCTGGACTACATGCAGAGCCTGAACATTCCCAGCGATCAGATCGGTCTGGACGTCTTCGTCGGCAACGCGCAGGAGGTCACCCGGCTGCAGAATCTGAAAAACAATTACAACGCCATCCGCGCCGAGTGGTGGGGTGACGGGATGTCGTCGTTGCATGCGGGGAAACGTTCGGGCATCGCGGTCTGCAACAAGATCGGCGTCGATCCGGCCTGGCCGAACCACGGCTGGATGCCGCACTGCTGGGACGGTGGAGAGCCCGGGTTCTTCGCCGGGACCAACCAGGGCGCCGCCCTGAAGTCCGGCGTCGACAAGCTGAACGCCCAGGTGAAAAATTACGAGACGCGGGTGATCGTGCTGGTCACCGACGGCAGCCCGATGTGCTGCCCCGTCCCCCAAGGGGGCGGCTGCGCCGATGGCGTCGCCTGCGCCGACAGCGGCCCGCTGTGCACCTGCGCCAAGCACGTCGCCCAGTACGGCCGGGACATGGCCGACTATGCCGCCACCAGCGGCGTCGACATCTTCACCGTCGTTTTTGGAAATGCGCCGGCCGGCATGGCCTATGGCGCGTCGCTGACACGCGGGATCGGTCAGAGCTACAACACGCCCGACAGCACGCAGCTGCAATCCATCTTGCTGGACATCGCGGGACGGATCCCGGTGGCGCTGGTCAGATGAGGCGGCTGGCCAGACGCGACAGCCGGCGTGGCGCCGCCGCCGTCGAGTTCGCGCTGGTGTTGCCGCTGTTCGCGGTCGTGCTGTTCGGGATGATCGAGTATGGCTGGTTTTTCTATCAGCAGTTCGGCGTGGCCAGCGCCGTGCGCGACGGCCTGCGGGTGGGCGCCACCGTCTCCCAGAACGCCAACCCCGATCCCAAGACCACGGCGGTGAAACGCACGCAGACCCTGATGGCCGGCGTGGGCATCAACGCCGCCAGTGTGTCGATCAACGCGCTCTATTTTGGTTCGTCGCCGTCAAAGACGATGACCCTCAGTGCGACAATGCCGTACAAGCCGCTGATCGGGTTCGTCCCGGTCCCCAAGAGCATCTCGTACTCGATGACGATGATGCTCGAGCTGCAGTAGGGACCTTACCGCCCGGCATTGTTCTTGATCCCGAGGGGGCATTCTTGCACTCTAATCGCGGCTATGACCGTAACGCCTCGACTTATCCTAGGTTCACGACTGACTTTTTTGCTGGGGCTGGCGTCGTTGCTGGCCGTCGGGCACAGTCGTCCCGCCCTGGCGGCCCCCGCTGCCGCCGCTCCCGCCGAGGAGAGCGCCCCCGATCCGGCGCTGCAGTCGGCAAAGGAGTTCTTCGAGGCGGCGCAGACGCTGTTCCTCAAGGAGCAGTACGACGCGGCCGCTGAAAAATTTCTGGCCGCCTTCGACAAGAAACCGTACGCCGCTTTTCTCTTCAACACCGCCGTGTCCTATGAAAAAGCCAAAAAGCTGGATATGGCCAAGCAGTACTTCGAAAAGTACCTGGAGAAGGATCCGCAGGCGTCCGACGCCGCCCAGGTCAAGGCGCGCATCGAGACCCTGACCACGCTGCTGGGGCCGCCCCCGCCGCCGGTCGTGCCGCCGACCGGTCCGGCTCCCGCGGGCACACCGGCGCCCGGCGCTGGCGCCACCCCGCCGCCCAACCCGCCGCCGATCGTGACGACCGCGGTGGCCCAGCCGTCACTGCCGGCCATCGACACCAAGGGCCTGGTCGTCATCGATTCAAAACCACAGGGCGCGACGATCTACCTGAACGACAAGAAGAACGGGCCTTTCGCGCGCACCCCCTGGCAGGGTTCGCTGGAATCGCAGCCGGTGCGCCTGCTCCTCGAATCGAAAGGGTTCAAGCCCGAACAGCGGGCCATCAGCCCGCGCTCCGACAAGCTGGTCGACGTCTACATCGCGCTGTCGGAAGAGCACTACCTCGGCTGGGTCGAGATCGTCTCGAACACGCCCGGCGCCACGGTGTACATCGACCGCAAGGACATCGGCGCCATCGGCCGCACCCCGTACACCGGCCACCTCAAGCCGGGCAAGCACGTCGTCTACCTGGAAAAGATGGGGTTCAAACCGGCCGAGCTGCAACTGGACATCCAGCCCGGCACCGCCACCCAGCACGCCGTCACCATGCAACAGGGGGACAACGGCTGGGTCAGCATCGTCGGTCGTGGCACCTCGGGCGGCCACCTCATCGTCGACAAGAAGCTGGCCTGCACCACGCCCTGTCGGGCCGAGGTGCCGCCCGGCAAACACGCCGTCGTCGTCGAGAAGGCCGGGATGGACAACTACGAGTCCGACCTGGTGGTGGAGCGGACGGTGGAGACCACCGTCGAGGTGCAGTTCATCCCGCGCCCGCCGCGCACCAAGACCTGGGCGGCCGCCATCATCGGGGTGGGGATGATCGGCATCGGCGCCTACGTCGGTCACCTCTCGCAAAACACGCGCGACCAGATCAAGAGCGACAGCGCCGCCAACAAGCTGATCGACAACGAAGACCCGCGCTACCAGACCGCCAAGTTCGAGGCCATCGGCGCCGACGTCCTGTTCGGGCTGGGCGCCATCGTGGCCGTGACCTCGGCGGTGGGCCTCATCTTTCACGGCAGCGACAGCGTCGGCGTCGTCGATCAAAAGTCGATCTCCCTCGCCCCTGATGTGCTCCCCCACGGGGCCGGTTTCTCAGCCGTGGGGAGGTTCTGATGCGCGCCTCTGCATCGATCTCGCTTTGGCTGCTGGCGCTCTCGATGGCCACCCCCCTGGCGGGCGGCTGCGACTGGCGCGACATCGACAAGGACAAGATCGGTACGCCGGTGCTCAGCGTGGGAGCGCCCAGCAAGTTCGGCACCGACGGCGACTTTGGACGGATCGTCGTTCCCATCGCGGCGCCTTCGGAGACCGACGGGGTGGTCAGCCGATTCGTCGTCTCGGGCGTGTCGGGGACCGGTCTGGCCCTGGTCGAATTGAACGCCGCCGGTCGGCCCACCACCACCAACGTCAGCTCGCCGGTCTTCAACGGGACGCACCCCCTCAAGGGCTATCCCCTGACCGCTGTCGCCGAGATCCCGGGTTCCAAGCCGGGCCAGATCCTGGCGGCGGCCAAGGAGCTCGATGTTGAAGGGTCGATCATCTACACGATCTCGCTGGGCGCCTCCCACGAGGGCTCGGTGTTCATCTACAGCATCAGCGAACCATTCCTGGGCATCGGCGTGGCCGCGGCTGATCTCAAGCTGGGCGGCGCCGAGCCCGAGTATCTGGTGGCGACCGCGGACGTGCTGCACGTCTATGTCGACGGGAACCCCGCGATGCCGCTGACCTGGGGCCTGGGGGCCGGTGGCGATACCTGCCCGCTCTCGCTGCCGGGCGGCTCTGATCCCAAGAAGATCCCGTTGAGCCGCCCCATCCTGGTCGGACACTTCATGGGTGCCGGGACAGCTCCCCAGATCGTCATGTCGAACTTTGGCAGCCCCACCGTGGGCAGTCCGCCGGTCATGGGCACCGTGTCGTTCTTCGGCATCGACGCCCAGAATCAACTGTCCTGCCTGGGCACCATCACCGGCAGCGAACAGCTGTTCGGCAAGTCGATGGCGATGGGCGATTTCAACGGCGACCTCGTGCCCGATCTGATCGTGGGCGCGCCGCCCAGCAAGGCGTATGTCTTCTTCGGCCCGCTCACCAGCATGTCGCCTGGCGTTCCGCTGCCGCCAGACCAGGCGGCGGCGGTCAACTATGGCCAGGCGGTGGGGGCCATCAACCTGGAGGGGGTGGGGCCTGATCAGGCGATCGTCGGCGATCCCGACGCCGCCGTCTCCGGCACGCTGGGCGCGGGCAGCGCTCAGCTCTTCACCTTCACCGGTCAGGTGCCGACGCGCGGGATGTTGCTGACCGCGCATGATCCATCGTCCAACGCCTCCTATGGAGCGACGGTGAACGGAGTCGCTTTCTGCGGGATGAAATGCGGTGCGGGCGCTGCGCCCCGGTTGCCGCTGGTCGGCGCGGGTGACCGCGTCTTGACCTATTTCACGCTGGGCAAGACCGACCTGCGCAAGCCTTAAGACGCGGCACCACCATGCGTGTCTCCAGTCTCCTCCGGCCGGACCTGGAAGAGACGCTGCGCACGAATCCGGAGCACGTCGCGGTCCTGGCCGACGAGCTTCACGCCTCCGATCTGGCCGAGCTGATCGAGCAGCTGGCCGACCAGCAGGCGTTGTTGATGCTGGCGGCGCTGCCGGTGCGCCAGGCGGCGGCCACCCTGGACGTGATGGAGCACGCCCGGCGCCAGCAGATCTTCCCGCAGCTGGACAAGAACCTGGCTGCCCAGATCGCCGACGCCATGTCCGCCGACGAGCGGGCCGATCTGTTCCAGGCCCTGCCCGACGATCTGCGCACCGATCTGCTGGGCCGCATGCCCAAGGACGCCTCGAAGGACGTCCGCGAGCTGATCCGCTATCCCGAGTCGTCAGCGGGCGGTCTGATGACCACCGACTTTGTGGCGCTGGATCCGCAGATCACCGTCGAGCGCGCCATCGATGAGGTGCGCCGCACCGCCGCCGAGAAGGAGACCATCTACGAGGCCTACGCCGTTGATCCCAACGACACGCTGCTGGGGGCGGTGTCGCTGCGCGATCTGGTGCTGGCCCGGGCCGGCCAGCCGATCTCGGCGGTGATGAACCCCGACGTGATCTCGGTGCCGCCCGAGATGGATCAGGAAGAGGTGGCGCGGTTGTTCGAGCACTACAACATGCTGGCCCTGCCGGTCGTGGATTCCACGCGCAAGCTGCTGGGCATCGTCACCGTCGACGACGTGGTCTCGGTCCTCAAGCAGGAACAGGCCGAGGACATCCAGAAGCTGGGCGCCGTGCAGCCCACCGACGAGTCGTACTTCAAGACGGAGTTCTGGACCTTCGTGCGCAAGCGCGCCGGCTGGCTGATCGCCATCTTCATGGGCGAGATCCTCACCGCCAGCGTGCTGGAACATTACGAGGCGGCGCGCAAGACCTTCACCGCCATCGAGGTCTTCGTCCCGCTGATCATCTCGTCGGGCGGCAACACCGGCAGCCAGGCCTCGGCGCTGGTGATCCGTGGCCTGGCCCTGGGCGAGTTCGGCCCCTGGGACGCCTTCCGCATCCTGTGGCGCGAGGTGCGCATGGGGCTGGTGCTGGGCCTGTTCCTGGGCTTCATCGGTTTCATGCGGGCGCTGCTGGTCGGCCACAGCGGCGGTGGCGGCATGGCGTCGGCGGTCGGGCTGGCCCTGGTCGCCTGCGTGACCTTCGGTTCAGTGGTGGGCGCCGGGCTGCCGCTTTTGATCCGGCGCGTGGGACTGGACCCGGCGGTTTCGTCGGGGCCCTTCATTGCGTCGCTGGTCGACGTGCTGGGAATCGTCATCTACCTGAAGATCGCGATCTTCATTTTAGGCAGCTAGCTACGCGCGCAGGCTGGGCAGAGTGTTTGCTTTTGAGGCGTCCGCCGCCTCCGCGTGGGCGGGTCCTGTCGCTGCGTGACAGCTTCCCCAGCGGGCCGGTTCGCCGGGGCCGCGTTCGAGATTCTAGAGATCGCGAGTTGTGTAACAGAAGCGCCGAGGGACAACGGCCCCGACGAACCGGCCCGCTGGGGGCCCCTCACTCCGCGCCACCCCCCCACGCTACGTCGGCTCGCTCGGGGCAAGCGCTCCAGACTATCGAGACTGATTGAGATCGTAGGGCACGAACGTTGGCCCCGAGTTAGCCGACGTAGCGTGGGGGGGTGACGCGGAAGGGGGGACCACAGAAACTTGGCTTGCTGGGGCCATGTCCCTCTGTGCTGCTGTTACACGGGTCGCGATCTCTAGAATCTGGAACGCAGCCCCAGCGAGACAAGTTTCTGGGGAGGACCCTGCAGCGGCAGGACCCGCCCACGCGGAGGCGGCGGACGCCGCAAGACCCACGGAAATCAGCGAGTCGAAACGACGCGACTAATGGGACCGGCGGCGGCTGTGGGCGTGGGCGTGTTTGGCGCGGCGAGTTTTTTCCGGGCGGCCGAAGGGCATTGCCGTGCGCGTCTTCGGTTGGTCGCTGGCGTTGTTCATCGCCAGGTAGTCGTCGATGGCGTCGTGCGACTTGGGCGCCTCCGCCTTGGCCGCCGTCTTCTTCGCCGGCATCTTGATCGAGCCGGCCGGCGCCGGTTTTTCGATGTCCATCGTCGGCAGCGTCGCGGTCGACGGGGCGGCGATGCCCTCGGCCCGGGCAGGGGCTTGCTTGCGGGTCGGCGCGGCATTCTTCTGGTTTGCCTCGTCCTTGCGCGCCTGCTCCTGGATGGCGGCGATCTTGGCGTGATCAATCCGCTTGTCGCTCTGGGGGCCGACCACCTTCTCTTCCCACTGGAACTGCTTGCGGACGCCGTCGGGGACCAGCTCCTTCTCCTTGGCGGGATCTGCCGCCCAGACGGATGCGGCGCGCAACAGGAGTAGAGACAAAGTCAGGCTAGCAAGGACCGCTGCCGAGACAGACTTCGACCGCATGGGGACCTCCGCGGTGGTGAAAGCCCATTATCACCCACATGAAGGTGATTTCAATCACAAATGCGGAAAACTAGCCTCCCAGACGCTGAATAAAGTCATCCAGGAGGTTGCCGCCCAGGCCCTTGGGCGTGCAGCCGCCGTGCGGCGTGCAGACACGATCGATGGTCACGTCGCCCAGCTGTTTTTTCAGGCCGCGGATCGCCTCGCGGTTCTCGGCGGGGTGCGCATCGAACGCCTTGGGCGTCGGCTCCAAACGTCCTTCCTTGAACACCATGATGTCGCCGGGGAACAGCACACCGTCATAGAAGTACGCGAACGAGCCGCGCGTGTGTCCGGGCACCGGAACGGCGATGACGGTCTGGCCGCCGCCCACGTCGATCGTCGTTTTTTCCTTCAGCGGGTTGGTGACGCGCGGCAGGGGGGGCGTGGCCATGACCATGGTCATGGCCTTGGCCAGGATGGCGTCAGGCGCTTCCTGGCCGGTGACCAGACCGATGTCGCCGGCCCCCAGATAGATCTTGGCGTCGGGAAACTGCAGGGCGCCCGCGTAGTGATCGAAGTGGCCGTGGGTGATGAAGACGTCGCTGACGTCGCTGCGTTTGGCTTTCAGCGCGGTCAGCAGTGAATCGATGGGATGGCCGGCCGGATCGGCGCCGGTGTCGAACAGGATGACGTGGTCACCAGCCTTGGCGGCGTAAAGAAAGATGCTCCCCAGGTGTTTGGTGATGGCCATGTTGGGCTTCACCTCGATGGCGGGGGCGGCCTTGTCGCGTGAGTAGCGCATGCCGATGCCGGCCCCGCCGATCAGCGCGCCGACGATCACCACGAAAAAAACCAGGAACTTCAGCTTTCTCATCTTGCTGCGAAGAATCCGACCTCGCCGGGCAGGAATCAAGCGGGCAATCGCGTCGCCAGGGCGGCTGCCGCGGCGATGCAGTCGTTGACCCCGACGCCCAGCAACGTCTGACCAAGCAGGTGCAGCCCGGGCAGGCGCGCCAGATCGGTCTTCGCCTGATCCACCAGCCGGGCGTGGCCCGGGCGGTACTGGGGCAGGCCGGCGCTGTGTCGCCAGACCCGCACCAGATCGGGATCGCGTTTCAGCCCGGCCACGCGCTGGATGTCGCCCACCGCCAGCGCGGCGATGACGCCGTCGGTTTTTTCCACGACCTCGGGATGGAAGGTCCCGCCCAGGATGGCCCGCAGAAGAACGCTGCCCGCCGGGGCGCGCTGGGGAAAGATCGACGATTCGTACTGGCAGCCCAGCAGATCGACGCCCTGTCCGCGCGGCACGATGAAACCGTAACCGCGCAGGTCCATGCGCAACGGCGGCTGGGCGTTCTTGAAACCGAGGGCCACGATCGCCGCCGGCGCGAAGGTCACCGCGCGCAGGGCGGCCGCCGCCTGCGGCGCCAGGCCATCCAGCAGGGCCGCGCCGGCCGCCGCGGGCGTCGCCACCACCACCGCGTCAGCCTCGACGGGGCCGGGACGGTCGGCGATCGAGACCAGCCAGCGCGCGCCGCGCCGGTCGATGCCGGCGGCCGTTCCGATGATCAGCCGGTCGCCCAGTCGACCGGCGATGGCCCGGGCCAGATCCTGCAATCCGCCGGGAAACGAGATCGGTTTTCCGGCGCCGTTTCCCTGGCGGCGGGCGGCGATGGCGCCGCGCAGGACGCTGCCGTGGTCGCGTTCAAATCCGGCCAGCTTTGGCAAGGCGCTTTGCACGGCCAGCGTGGCGGCGTCCGCCGCATAGATGCCGATCACCGCGGGCGCCAGCAGGCGCTGCGCCACCTCGGCGCCGAAGCGCCGCGTTCCGAAGGCCAGCACCGATTCGTCGGGGTCGACCACCTTGGGTCTTCTGATAAGGGGTTCGGCCAGCAGGCGCAGCTTGCCGCGCAGGGTGAGCAGGGGCGACGTCAGCAGGGCGGGCGGGCTCATGGGCAGGGCGTGCAGCTTCCCCTTGTCGAACAGGAACCGTCGCCGGGCCGTCGGCAGCGCGTGCAGCACGCGATCGGACAGGCCGACCCCGTCGATGAGGCGGCGGGTTTCGGGGGCGCCGTCGAGCACCGCTTGCGGTCCCGTCTCGCAGAGAAAGCCTTCGTGCCGTTCGCTGCGCATGACGCCGCCCGGTTGCGCGTCAGCCTCGATGACGACGACGTCGTGACCGGCGTCGGCGAGAAAATGCGCGGCTGCCAGCCCCGAGATCCCGCCGCCGATCACCGCCACGCGCACGGCGCGATCCTAGGCCCACCCCTGATCGCGCGCCACTGCCGCGGTCAGGTCGGCCAGGGCTCCGATGAACGCCGGGTGACAGCCGACGGTGCGGGCGCGCGCGAAGTGGGTGATCCCGCGCTGCTGGGCCCGCTGGCGATAGAGGATGTCGATCTCCTGCAGCGTCTCGATGTGCTCGCCGGTGAAGGCCACCGGCACCACCACCACCGAACGGTGACCGGCGGCGGCCAGCGCGTCCAGCGCGTCTTCGGTGTACGGCCCCAGCCAGCGCTGGCGGCCGACGCGGCTCTGGAAGGCGAGCTGCGCGCGATTGCCCAGCTCCAGACGCCGGCTCACGGCCGCCACCGTTATCCGGATCTCGTCCAGGTAGGGATCGCCTTTGCGAATGTACGATTCGGGCAGTCCGTGCGCGGAGAACAGGACCGGCGCCTCGTGCTGGGCGTTCGGCGGCAGCGTGAAGATGGCGTCGCGCACGCGATCGCTGACCGCCTTGATATAGCCGGGCGCGTCCGGATAGTGGCGCACCGCCGAAAGGGCGATGGTGGACCCCGACGTCCTGGCGGCCTTGGCCACGGCCTTCTCGAGCAGGTTCATCGACGACTTGGTGGTGGTGTTGGAATAGTGCGGGTAAAGGGGCAGGGCGATGGCCCGGGTGATGCCGTCGGCCTTCATCGCCGCGACCGCCTCCTCGGACAGCGGGTGCCAGCAGGCCATGGCCACGTAGGGGCGGGCGGCCACGCCCCGCTGGGCCAGCTCTTTCACCACGGCGGTGATCTGCTGCGTGGTCTCCTCGCCGATGGGCGAGCGTCCGCCGATCTGCGCATAGGCCTCCCGCGAAAATGGCGCGCGCCGCCGGGCGATCACCCTGGCCAGCAGCGGCTGCAGCGGACGGGCCCAGCCCAGCTGGATGACCTCGGGGTCGCCGAACAGCCGGCGCAAGAACGGTTCGACGGCCTCGGGCGAATCCGGTCCGCCCAGGTTCAAGGCCACCACGCCGATGGGCGCCTGGTTCATTCGCCGCGCACGGCGCGGACCAGCGCTTCCACGCTGGCCAGCGGCGTTTCGGGCGTGATGCCGTGCCCCAGGTTGAAGACGTGGCCGCGCCGCCCGCCGCGACGAACGATGTCCGCGGCGCGACGTTCGATCTCGGCGACGGGCCCCAGCAGCACCGCCGGGTCCAGGTTCCCTTGCACGGCGGCGGCGCCGCCCAGCCGGGCCCGCGCCTCGTCGATGGGCAAGCGCCAGTCGATGCCATAGACGTCGGCCTTGGTGTGCGCGACGCGATCAAGAATGGTGGTGGCGCCGTTGGCGAAATAGATGACCGGCACGCCGGTGGCGCGCACATTGGCGATCAGCGCCGCCGTCGGTTCGAACACGAAGTCGTTCCAGTCGTCGACGGAGGCCACGCCCACCCAGGAATCGAAGATCTGGATGGCCTGCGCGCCAGCCGCCACCTGGGCGCGCAGGTAGTCGGCCGTGGCCTCGCCGATCAGGGCCAGCAGGCGGCGCGCCTCGTCGGGGTGCCGGTAGAAGAAGCCCTTGGTCTCGAGAAAGCCTTTCGACGTCTTCCCCTCGATGGCGTAGGTGGCCACGGTGAAGGGGGCGCCGGCAAACCCGATGAGGGGCGTGCCGCTGGCGTCCAGGTCGGCGCGGGCCAGGCGGATGGTCTCCAGGACAAAGCTGGTCTCCTTGGCCGGGTCGAACTTGTGGATGCGCGGCAGGTCGGCCGGCGTGCGCAGCGGCAGCGGCAGGCGCGGTCCCTGCTCCGTGAACTGCACCTCGAGGCCCATCGCCTCGAGAGGCACCAGCAGATCCGAAAAGAGGATGGCAGCGTCAAAGCCAAAGCGGCGGATCGGCTGCAGCGTCACCTCGGCCGCCAGCTTGGGCGTCTTGCACAGATCCAGGAACGACACGCCGGCGCGCACCGCACGATACTCCGGCAGATAACGCCCAGCCTGGCGCATCATCCACAACGGCGGACGTTCAGTGGTCTCGCCCCGACACGCTCGGAGAAACAGGGGAACCATCGCGCGCTACTCTACCTGACCGCTTGCTCAGGCTGAAGCACTAGCGATACCCTTCTACCGGCTGCAAGCAAACAACGGGAGGTCGAGATGAATCGTTTCCTGATCGTGGCGGCAGCACTGGGTGTCGCATTCCTGCGTCCCGCCGTCCCCTCCGCCGTGGCGGCTGACGGTGAGATCGTCCTGGGCGCGGCCATCTCGCAGTCGGGCAAGTACGCGCGCGAAGGGAAGTTCTATGTCGACGCCTATACGATCGCCGTCGACGCCGTCAACAAGGCGGGTGGGGTCAAGGTGGGCGGCAAGAGCCACAAGCTGGCGCTGAAGCTTTACGACGATCAGAGCGACCCGGCGCTGTCCGCGCGCCTCGACACCAAGCTGGTGACGTCGGACAAGGTGAACTTCCTGCTGGGGCCGTACACCAGCGGCATCGCCATCGCGGCCAGCGCCATCTCGGAGAAGTACGAGATTCCGATGGTGCAAGGGGGCGGGGCGGCCGGCAACATCTTCGACCACGGGTACAAGTACATCTTCGGCACGCTGGCCAACGCCGAGCTGTACCTTCAGCCGGCGGTCGAGCTGGCCGCCAGGAGCACGCCCGCGGCGCGGACAGCGGCGCTGCTGTTCTCCAACGAGGCTTTTGACAAGGCCGTGGCCAAGGGCACCCGCAAGTGGCTGCAGCAGGCAAAGATCGACCTCGTCTACGACGAGGAATACCAGCCGGCCACGCAGGACTTCAGCTCGGTCCTGACGGTGATCAAGAGCAAGAACCCCGATCTGGTCCTGGTGGCCGGACACGAGGAGAACTCGCTGAACTTCATCCGGCAGTCGCAGGCCGCCGACGTCAACCCGAAGATGGCGGTGTTCACCGTCGGGCCGCCCACCGGCGATTTCCGCAAGACGCTGGGCAAGGCCGCCGAGTATGTCTACGGGGTCACCACCTGGCTGCCGGAGATGGACCTCCCCGACGCCACCTTCGGCTCGGCGGGGGCGTTCGCCAAGCAGTTTCAGGCGCGCTTTGCCTATGAGCCGGACTATCACGTGGCGTCCGGCGTGGCGGATGTGCTGGCGTTCAAGTACGCCATCGAGAAGGCCGCTTCGCTGGACCCAAAGAAGGTGCGCGACGCGCTGGCCGCGCTGGACGCCCCGACGCTTTATGGCCGCATCAAGTTCAACTCCGTCGGTCAGATCGAGCTGCCGCAGACGCTGATCCAGATCCAGCACGGCCGCCTGGTGTCGGTCTACGCGGGCGGCAAGGCGCTGGCCAGACCGCTGTATCCGACGCCGCCGTGGGCCAAGCGCTGACCGCGTGATCGGCGCGCATGCTCTCGGTTCAGGTCCTCATCAACGGCATCCTCATCGGGGGTGTCTACGGAATCATGGCCCTGGGCATGTCGCTGATCTGGGGCGTGCTGAAGATCGTCAACGTGGCGCACGGCGCGCTGGTCATGCTGGGCGCCTACTTTGGGTTCTGGACCTTCACCCTGTGGCGGTGGGATCCGTTCCTGGCGCTGCCGGTGACCATCGCGGTGTTCTTCGTGCTGGGCTACGCCATCCAGCGCTTTGTCCTGAACCTGATCGTGCAGGCGCAGCTTTTCCTGACGCTGCTGATCACGTTTGGCCTGGGCGTGGTGATGGAGAACGTGGCCCGGCTGATCTGGTCGTCGGATCTGCGGCAGGTTGTTCCCAGCTACCAAGGCGCGCACCTGGACCTTGCGGGGCTGACCATCCCGCGGGTCCGGCTGGGCGTGTTCGTCACCGCCGCCGTCCTGTCGGTGCTGTTCCTGCTGCTCATTGAACGCACGCGCCTGGGGCGGGCCATCCGCGCCACCGCCCAGGATCTGCGGGCGGCGCGCCTGATCGGCGTCCCCGTGGCGCACATCTACGCGGTGACCTTCGGCCTGGGCGCGGCGCTGGCCGGGGCGGCGGGCGTGCTGTGGGGGACGCTGTTTCCGTTCACGCCCACCATGGGCGGGCCGCTGACGCTGAAGGCGTTCGCCGTCAACGTCCTGGGCGGCCTGGGCACGATGATGGGACCGCTGATGGGCGGCGTGGTGCTGGGGGTGATCGAGTCGTTCGCGTCGACGTACCTGGGCCCGACCTACGCCAACGTGTTCAGCTTTGGCCTGCTGGTGCTGGTGCTGATCGTGCGGCCGACCGGCATCCTGGGGCGCAGTACGTGAAGGCTGCCGGTGCGGTCAGGCGCGGCGCGCCGATCACGATCATCATCGGCGCGGCGGTGTGCGTGCTGCTGGCGGCGGCGCCGGCGCTGCTGTCGCCGTTTCTGATCCAGTTCCTGATCAACTTTTTCATGCTGGCCGTTCTCGCAGAGAGCTGGAACATCATCGGCGGCTTCACCGGCTACGCGTCGTTCGGCAACGCCGGCTTCTTCGGCGTGGGGGCCTATGCGACCGGGATTCTGCTGACGGTGGGCAAGCTGCCCTTCGCCCTGGCCCTGCCGGCGGGCGGCGCGATGGCCATGGCGTTCGCGGCGTTGATCGGCACCGCGGTGCTGCGACTGAAAGGCCAGTACTTCGCCATCGCCACGCTGGGCGTCACCGAGACGACGCGCGAGATCGTCTACAACCTGAACATCACCGGCGGCGGCGGTGGCCTGAGCCTGCCCATGGTGCGCAGCCCGCTGCCGTTCTTCTACATGATGCTGGCGGTCCTGGTGGCGGCGGTGCTGATCAATTTCTGGATCGCCCGTTCGCGCTTTGGCTATGGTCTGCGCGCCATCCGCGAGGACGAGGACGCCGCCGCCGCCATGGGGATCCCGACGGCGCGCTACAAGACGCTGGCGTTCGCGCTGAGCGGCGGCCTGGCCGGGCTGGCCGGCGGCGTGTTCGGATACTGGATCACGTTTCTGGATCCGGGCGAGGTGTTCAAGGTGTCGTGGACCATCCGCATGATCATCATGGCGGTGTTCGGCGGCGCGGGCACGGTGCTGGGGCCGCTGCTGGGCTCCGCCGTGCTGGTCGCAATCTTCGAGGGGCTCTCCACGCAGCTGGAGACGCTGGCCGAGCTGTGCAACGGGCTGGTGGTCATCGCCGTGGTCCTGTTCATGCCGCAAGGGTTGATCGACGCCATCGCGCACCGCCGGCTGTCGCCGCGCAAGCTGCTGCAGAACCTGCGGCAGTACCGCATCTGATGGCGATGAGGCGATGACAGAGGCAGCCCTGTTCGAGGCGAAGGGCGTCACCAAGCGATTCGGCGGCCTGACCGCGGTGTCGGACGTCAGCTTCGCCCTGCGCGAAGGCGAGATCCTGGGCCTCATCGGCCCCAACGGGTCGGGCAAGACGACGCTGGTCAACGTGCTGACCGGCGCCACCGGCTACTCGGCGGGCAACGCCACGCTGAACGGCCGCGCCCTGCGCGGGCTGCCGCCTCACCGCATCTGCGGCCTGGGGATCGGTCGGACGTTTCAGGTGGTGAAACCGTTTCGGTCGCTGACCGTGCTGGAGAACGTCATGGTGGGCGGGTTATTCGGGCGAGACGGCGGCGCCCGCGACGTCGCCGCGGCCCGGACGCGCGCGGCCGAGACGCTGGCCCTGTGCGGCCTGGGCCAGCACACCGACAGTCACCTGGCCGCCGACAGCCTGAACGTCCCCGAGCGCAAGCGACTGGAGCTGGCGCGCGCGCTGGCCATGCGCCCCCGGCTGCTGTTTCTGGACGAGGTCATGGCCGGCTTGAACACGGGCGAGATCGACGAGGCCGTCACGCTGATCAAGCGCATCCGCGACAGCGGCGTCACGCTGGTGGTGATCGAGCACGTCATGCAAGCGATCCGCCGCCTGTGCGATCGCGTGGTCGTTCTCTACAACGGCGCCAAGCTGACGGAGGGGCCGCCCGACCAGGTGTTGCATCACCCGGACGTCATCTCGGCCTACCTGGGCCGCCGCTATAAAGAGTCAAAGCATGCTTGAGGTGCGAAACCTCAGCGCCGGGTACGGCGACATCCAGATCCTGCGCGACGTCAGCCTGTCGGTGGGGGCGGGGGAGATCGTCACGCTGATCGGGTCCAACGGTGCCGGCAAGTCCACGCTGCTGAACACCGTGTGCGGCATCCTGCGGCCGCTGGCGGGCAGCGTGTTGCTGGACGGTCAGGACATCGGCGGACGATCGCCGGAGCAGATCGTGGGCCTGGGCCTGACCCAGGTCCCGGAGGGGCGGCGGCTGTTTGCCAACATGACCATCCGCGAGAATTTGTTGATGGGCGCCTACCGTCGCCGGCAGAACGCGGAGGTCGCCAGCGATCTGGCGCGCATCCTGGCGCTTTTCCCCCGCCTGCAAGAGCGCCTGCAGCAACGCGCGGGCACGCTGAGCGGCGGCGAGCAGCAGATGTGCGCCATCGGGCGGGGGCTGATGGCCAGGCCGCGCCTGCTGATGCTGGACGAGCTGTCGCTGGGGCTGGCCCCCATCGTCCTGGACATCTTGACCGACGCCATCCGCGAGGTGCATCGCGGCGGCACGGCCATCTTGCTGGTCGAGCAGGATGTCGCGGTCGCCTGCGACATCGCGCAGACCGGCTATGTGCTGGAGAACGGGCGGGTGGCCCTGTCGGGTCCGACCGCCCAGCTACGCGTGGATCCGCACGTCCAGAAGCTGTACCTCGGTCTTTAGGGTGTCTGGAAAGGCCGAGGGCGCCGACCTTTCGGCACCGTCCTTGCTTTTCGTCGTGTCGTGACCGTCTGCTAGTATCAATTTCGGCGCTTTTCTGAGAGGAGACCTGAGTCATGACGTCAAACCGGATCCCAGCGCACCGCGCGATCCTGCTCCTCACTGTTTCTTGCGGCGGCCTGATGGCCTGCGGTTCCGATCAGCCGCTGGGAAATGGTGCCCCCGCGACCCCGCTGCCCGGCGGGGCGGCGGCCGAGACGTCCAAGGTCCCTGCCAGCCCCGATGTGGCCAGGGCAGCGTCGCCGCCACCGTCGGCGCCGATGGAAGCCGTGACGACTGACCCGACGAACCGGTGTCCCTGCAGTCGGGCGCCCGGTCGCTTGCTCCCTCCGGCCGGCTGGACCTGCCCGGCCGCCACGGGCGCCACCACCGCCGCCAGCATCGGTCCCGAAGGTGGC
>DATLVT010000184.1:0-10377 GCA_035577105.1 Polyangia bacterium | reverse complement strand
GCTCTCGGCGGCTATGGCATGGGCATGTACCTGATGCGGGCCATCCGCGGCGAGGGCGTCTATCGCAGCAACCTGCCCGACTTTATGGTCTTCCTCGACTGGAAGACGCTGCCCTGGTACTGGCGCGGGTTCGAAAGTTTTCCCTTCGCCGTCACCATGGCCCTGGTGGTTCCCGGGCTGCTGGCGCTGGTCTTTGGATACCTGACCTTCCGCTCGCGCATCCGCGGCGTCTACCTGTCCATCGTCACCCAGGCCCTGACCTACGCGGCCATGCTGCTGTTCTTTCAGAACGCCACCGGCTTTGGTGGCAACAACGGCCTCACCGATTTCAAGCGCATCCTGGGCTATTCCCTGCAATTGCCGTCGACAAAGCTGGCCCTGTACGTGGTCTCGGCCATCACGCTGGTGCTGGTCTATCTGCTGTGCCGGTACATCGTCACCAGCAAGCTGGGCCGGGTGCTGGCCGCCATCCGCGACGCCGAGCTGAAGACCCGCTTTTGCGGCTATGAATCCACGAACTACAAGCTGTTCGTCTGGACGTTGTCGGCGATGTTGTGCGCGCTGGCCGGCGCCCTTTACGTCCCCCAGGTCGGCATCATCAACCCCAGCGAGATGCAGCCGTCGAATTCGATCGAGATGGCCATCTGGGTGGCGGTGGGCGGCCGCGCGTCGCTGGTGGGCGCGCTGGTCGGCGCCTGGCTGATCAACGGCGCCAAGAGCTGGCTGACGGCGGCTTTCCCGTCGGCGTGGCTGTACGTGCTGGGCGGGCTGTTCGTCGTGGTGACGCTGTTCCTCCCGCGCGGCGTGGTGGGCCTGGCCGGCCTGGTCTGGCGCCGCAAAGCCCCCGAAAGCAGCAAGCAACCGTGACCGCGCCGGCAGCCACCGTGACGCCGTCGCCGTCCGCCGACCTGGCCCTGTGGGTGGAAAACCTCACCGTCAGCTTCGACGGCTTCAAGGCGCTGGACGACGTGACGCTGCTCCTCGATCGCGGCGAGCTGCGCTGCCTGATCGGACCCAACGGCGCCGGCAAGACCCGCCCCGACACCGGTGGCGTCTTCCTGGAAAACCGGCTGAACGACCTGACCGAGCTCTCCGAATGCCGCATCGCCGAGATGGGCGTCGGTCGAAAATTTCAGCGGCCCACCGTCTTTCAAGGCCACACCGTCTACGAGAACTGCGAGCTGGCCCTGAACGCCGACAAGCGCGTCTGGCGCTCGCTGTTCGGCGGCCTGACCAAGGCGCAGAAGGCCCGCATCGACCAGGTGCTGGGGATCGTCGGCCTGCGCGATCTCCGCGATCGCCTGGCCGGCCTGCTGGCGCACGGACAGAAGCAGTGGCTGGAGATCGGAATGCTGCTTTGTCAGGACCCCAAGGTGCTGCTCATCGACGAGCCGGTGGCGGGCATGACCCAGCCCGAGATGGAGCGCACCGCCGAGCTGCTGCGCAGCCTGGCCGGCCAGCACACGGTCGTGGTGGTCGAGCACGACATGCAGTTCGTGCGCAGCATCGCCCGCAAGGTGACCGTGCTGCACGAGGGGCGCGTGCTGGCCGAAGGCAGCATGGACGCCATCCAGAGCAACCCGCGCGTCATCGAAGTCTATCTGGGGACGTGAGTCCGTAGAGCGCCAACGCCCATGCTGGAAGTCGCCAACCTCAATCAGTTCTACGGCAGCAGCCACACGCTGTGGGACGCCACCCTGTCGGTGCCGGCCGCCGGGTGCGTCTGTCTGATGGGCCGCAACGGCGTCGGCAAGACCACGCTGCTGAAAGCGATCATGGGGCTGCTCCCCACCACCTCGGGCAGCATCAAGTTCGACGGGCAGGAACTGGCGGGCGCCCGCCCTGAAAAGCGTGCGCGCCTGGGGATCGGCTTTGTGCCGCAGGGGCGAGAGATCTTCGCCGATCTCACCGTCGCCGAAAACCTGCGTGTGGCCCTGGCCGCCGGTCGCTCGACCGCCGTGCCCGACAAGGTCTTCACGCTGTTCCCGGTGCTGGCCAAGATGATGAACCGGCGGGGCGGCGATCTATCGGGCGGCCAGCAACAGCAGCTGGCCATCGGGCGCGCCCTGGTCACCGATCCGAAGCTGCTGATCCTCGACGAACCGACGGAGGGGATTCAGCCCAACATCGTCCACGAGATCGGCGACGTCATCATGCGCCTCAACGAAGCGGGCCTGGCGGTCCTGCTGGTCGAACAGAAACTCCCCTTCGCCCGCCGCGTGGCCCGCACCTTCTGCATGATGGACCGCGGGCGCACCGTCGCCAGCGGGGAGATCGCCGGGCTGGACGACGACCTGGTCAAGCAGCACCTGATCGTGTGATTGGCCGATCGGATTCCATTTTGTGGCGTCCGCCTCCTCCGCGTGGGCGGGTCCTGTCGCTGCAGGAAACCTTCCCCATCGGGCCGGTTCGCCGGGGCCGCGTTCGAGATTCTAGAGATCGCGACCCGTGTAACAGAAGCGCAGAGGGACAACGGCCCCGACGAACCGTCCCGCTGTGGCCCCTTCCTTCCGCGCCACCCCCCCACGCTACGTCGGCTCGCTCGGGGCAAACTTTGCAGACCATCGATTGAAAACCTGAGGAGACAAAAGTCGCTGAAGATCCGTCGTTGGGCGTTCGCAGCGGAATGGATGGAGGCGTCCAGGCGCGCGGAGGGGGGGATAGAGGCTCGGCGGGACGTCCCGGAGCGCTCCTGCCCCGGAGGGTCCGCCCGGAGGGGCAGGTTGCCAGCGGAAGGTTCGAGGACGCCCCGTGCGGCCGCTGGATCCGTTCAAGGCGGTTATGCGTCTGCCGACCAAGCACGCTTCTATTCCCGCTCACCTCACCGCGGCCGCGTGAGGCGTCCGTGCCCGCCGAGGCTCTATCCCCCCCTCCGCGCCCTCGCCGGAAGGAGTGGAGCCATGCGACTACCAATCACGGCGCCGGGCAGGGGATCTCCTGTTCCCCGAAGGCGAGGTCGTCGATCCATAACTCGATGGGGATGTTTGATGATTGATAGCCGACCCAGCCCACGTTCAGGCTGCGCCAGGGACCGGCCACCCAGCGCTCGCCGTTGATGTTCGGGCCGGTGAACATGCCTTTTTCCACCGCCATGCCGTCCACCTTGGCCACGTACGTGTTGTCGGCCGCGACGCCGCCGTATTTGAACTGCCATTGCAGGCAGAACCATTTTCCTTCGGGGAACTTGGTCTTCGAATTGAGGCCGTGATCAGGCGGATCGCAGACCAGCTCGAAGACGCCGACCTGGCCGCCGATCTCCCAGTCGGTCATCTGGTTGCGGCTGTGCACGACGTCCCAGTGGGCCCCGGTGGTCGGGACCTTGTTCATGAACATCATCAAGCGGCCGTGCTGGTCGTTGAAAGGAAACTGCTGGCTGAACGTGATCTCCGCGCCGCCCGAGGTGGGCGCCGCCAGCTTGATGTGCATCGACTTGGTCCCGCTGTGGGGCTTGGTGCCGTCGACGACCATCGCTCCGGCCGCGGCGGACACCTTGAATGCGCCAGCCGGGGGCGCGCCGATCGTCTGCTTTTCGAAGTCGTCGCAGAATTTCGTGGTGACACCGTCGCAGGTGGGACCGCCCGTCGGTGCGTCGCCCGTCGGCGCCGCGTCCATGGGCGCGCCGCCACCCCCGCCCGCGGCGTCGCCGCCGCTGTTCCCGGCGACGTTTTGTCCGCCCGTGCCGACCGTCCCGCCCGAACCGTCGGCACCGCCCGAGCCGGCAATCGCCCCGCCGCTGCCCGAAAAAGTTCCGCCGCTGCCCGAACCGCCCGACCCCAGCGCCTGCCCGCCCGTGCCGCCACCGCCGGGGCTTTCGCTGTTAGCGCATCCCAGCGCCGCCGCGGCCACGACGGAAAAACAGATCAGCGAACGCGTGAACAGACGACTGCGCATTATTCGGCACCTTCTTCCTTGCAGGAGTCAGGGCGAGCAATCGACCGGGCCTTCACGGACGCGCTTCGCCGGGGGCAGTTCAAAGCCTTGTGAGGGCGCGGGCCAGGTAAGCGATCAGTCCGGCTGGCCGGCCGGCCAGACTTTCGGACGCACGGTGGCAAAATTTTGCACTACCCTGGCGCAAGACCGCGGGTTTCTTGGCCTCAATTGCCGGCCGTGCTGTTATCCTCTTCACAAAACCCGGCTTAAAGAAAGCATGGACATGGACAGCCCCACTGCTCGGAAATCGAGGTCTCTTCCGACGGCTGGTTGGGCCCAGTTATTGGGTCTGGCCATCGTCGTGGCCTCTTGCGCGAACTCCAGCCCGCCGGGTCAGCACAACGACGGCTCGGCTGGCGCGGGTGGTGGCGGCGCGGATCGCCCCCAGGACATGTCCGTCGACTTTGCCGGGGGCACCGGCGGCAGCAGCACCAGGCCCGACAGCGGCGACGATCCGGACGGCGGCTCTGGCGGTGGTGGGATGCCCGTCGACCAGCGCAAGACGCTGGGCGTTTCTTGCGCCGCCAACGACGACTGCCGCAGCGGCTTCTGCGTCGACGGTGTCTGCTGCAGCGAGGTCTGCACGGGCGCGTGCCTGTCCTGCGCCATCAAGGGCAGCGTCGGTCACTGCATCCCGGCCGAGATTGGAACCGACCCGCGCGACCAGTGTCCCGACCAGGGGCTGGCCAGCTGCGGGACTGACGGCGTCTGCGACGGCGCCGGCGCCTGCCGGAAGTATCCGTCGGGCATCACCTGCCTGCCCGCCACCTGCAGCGGGTCGACCATGAACCTGGCCTCGCGCTGCGACGGGGCCGGCGCCTGCGTCCCCACCGCCTCGCAGCCCTGCGCGCCTTTCACCTGCGACAGCACGGCCAACACCTGTCGCACCACCTGCCAGGTGGACGGCGACTGCACGGCCCCCAACACCTGCGTCAACGGGAGCTGCGGCAAGAAGCCGCTGGGCAGCGCCTGTACCACGGCAGGCCAGTGCAACTCCGGCTTCTGCGAACAGGGCACCTGCTGCGGCGCCGTGTGCGACGGTCTCTGTAGATCGTGCGCCCTGCCCGGCACCGCCGGCACCTGCGCGACGGTCCCCGCCGGCCAGGATCCGCTGGGCCAGTGCGCCGACAGCGGCGCCGCCACCTGCGGCACCGACGGCACCTGCAACGGAGCGGGCGCCTGCCGCCGTTATCTGTCGGGAACCATGTGCGCGGCGGTGACCTGCAACGCCGGCACCGAGAGCGGGACTCGCCGCTGCGACGGCGCCGGCGTCTGCCAGGCGGGGGTGACGCGGCCTTGTGAGCCCTTCGCCTGCGGCACCGGCGGAACCTGCCTGACCGCGTGCACGACGTCCGCTGATTGCGCCACCAGCTTCTTCTGTATCGGCGGCACCTGCGCCAAGAAGGCGGGCGGGGCCACTTGCCAGGATCAGAGCGAATGCGCCACCGGGTTCTGCCAGCAGGGCGTCTGTTGCAACCGGCAGTGCACGGGCGGCTGCCGTTCCTGCAACCTGCCCAACCTGGCCGGGACCTGCACGTCGGTGCCGGCCGGCCAGGATCCGCTGAATCAGTGTACCGACGCCGGCGCCACCACCTGCGGCACCGACGGTCAGTGCGACGGCGCCGGGGCTTGCCGCCTCTACGTCACCGGCACCATCTGCGGCGCCGGTTCGTGCAGCGGGGCGACCCAGACGCTGGCCAGCCGCTGCAATGGCCAGGGCGCCTGCCAGCCGGGCAGCACGCAGGACTGCGCCCCCTTCAGCTGCGCGGCGGCCAGCGGGGCCTGCCTGATGAGCTGCACCGTCAATTCGAACTGCTCGACGGGAAATGTCTGCGTCAACGGAAGCTGCGGCAAGAAGCCGATCGGCAGCACGTGCGGCGCCGACGGCGAGTGCAGCAGCGGCACCTGCGCCCAGGGCATCTGCTGCAGCACCGCCTGCGCCGGCACCTGCATGTCCTGCGCGGTGGCGGGCAGCCTGGGCAAATGCTCGGCGGTTCCGGACGGCGGCGACGATTCCCAGCAGCGTTGCACCGACAAGGGCGCCCCCATGTGCAACACCGACGGCAAATGCGACGGAAAAGGCGCCTGCCGGCTGTACAGCGCCGCCACCCAGTGCGCAGGCGCGACCTGCGTGGGCGCCTCGTTCACGGCGGCGCGCAGCTGTGACGGTGTGGGCGTCTGCGTGGCGGCCAACGCCACCACCTGCCCGGGAAATTTTCAGTGCGACACTGCCAGCAACGTCTGCCGCACGACGTGCACCACCGACGCCCACTGCACCGCGCCCAACACCTGCATCGAAGGGGTCTGCCGCAAGAAGGATCTGGCCGCCGGCTGCACCAGCGCCGCCCAGTGCGCCTCCGGCTTCTGCGAGCAAGGGGTCTGCTGCGCCAGCGCCTGCAGCGGCGCCTGCCGTTCCTGCGCCCTGCCCGCCCCCGCCGCCGGGACCTGCACCCCCATCCCGGCGCACGGCGCCTCGAACGGGGCCTGCCCCGACGACGGCGCCTCCAGCTGCAAGCGCGACGGCCTCTGCGACGGCAACGGCAACTGCGAGCAATACGCCGCCGGGACCACCTGCAGCCAGGCGACCTGCGCCACCGACACCGTGGTGGCGGCCGGCGTCTGCAACGGCTCCGGCGCCTGTCAGCCGGGCAGCCAGACCTCGTGCAAGCCGTTCAACTGCGGCGCCAACGCCATGTGCAAGAACAGCTGCACCAGCAACGCAGACTGCGTCTCGCCCAGCGTCTGCCTGAACGGCGTCTGCGGCGGCGGCAAGTCCAACGGCGCGCCTTGCACCACCGGTCCCGAGTGCGTGTCGACCTTCTGTTCGCCCCAGGGCGTCTGCTGCGACACGGCCTGCAACACCACCTGCGTGGCTTGCAACATCATGAACAGCGTGGGCACCTGCAAGAACGTGGCGGCCGGGCAGCCGCCCGTGGTCGCCAACCAGTGCGCCAACCAGGGCGCCGCCACCTGCGGCACCGACGGCACCTGCGATGGCGGCGGCAACTGCCGCCAGTACGCCACGGGGACGACCTGCATGGCCGCGGTCTGCTCCAGCAACTCCTTCACCCCGGCGCGGACCTGCAGCGCCGCGCACACTTGCCAGACGGCGGCCGCCACGTCGTGCGGCGATTACCTGTGCAACGGCACCGGGTGCCTCACCAATTGCGTGACCAGCGCCGACTGCTTTGGCACCAACAAGTGCTTCGCCGCGATCTGCGGTGGCCTCAAGGGCGTGTATTTCAAGAACACCACCTGGACCGGAACGCCGGCCAACACGCGCGTCGACGCCAACGTCGACTTCCCCACCACCGACGCCACCCTGGGGTTTGGCAACAGCTCGCCGTTCCCGTCGGACGCGACCTGGTCGCCGGACGGCTTCACCGTGCGCTGGACGGGAACGCTGACCGCCCGGTTCACCGACGATTACGTCTTCCGGACGCTCAGCGATGACGGCATCGCGGTCTTCATCAACAATGCGGTCGTTCCCGGCCTCAACAACGCCACCACCGTGGGCGGCGATCTGACGTTCACCTCCACCGGCACGATCCACCTGACCGCGAACGTCCCCGTCCCCATCCGCATCGATTTCTTCGAGAACACCGGCTGGGCGCAGGCTCACCTCTCCTGGGCCAGCACGCTGGAGACCGGGAGCACCGCCACCTTCAACATCATCCCGACCGCCCGTTTCACGCCCGATCCCTGACCGCCGGTTGGACCGCGCCCGGTGCCGCGGAGCCGCATTTTCCAGGGAAAACTCTGTCTTGCACGCTACGTCCGATCGAACTAAGTTGGTGACCTTCGCGCGCCACCGCGTGCGGGATGACGACGCGCATGCAGCATCGACACCCGGATGTTCTAGGCAAGCCTGACGCGCTGATCGGCCGCGTGGTCTCCGATCGCTACCGGATCATCCGCAAGCTGGGTCAATCCGGCGTGGCCGGCCTCTACCTTGCCGAACACCTGCTGGTGAACCGCAACGTCGCCCTCAAGGTGATCCTGCCCGAGGTGCGGCGCCCGGACGTGCTGCGCGAATTTCTGGACCAGGCGCGCACCATCGCCCGCATCGGCCACGAAAACATCGCCGAGATCTTCTGCTGCGGCCAATCGCCCGACGGTTTCGTCTTCGTGGCGATGGAATTTCTGGAAGGCGAAGACCTCGGCACGCTGCTGGCGCGAGAGGGAGCCCTGCCCTGGCCGCGCGCCAAGGCCATCGTCCGCCAGATCGCCGCCGCGCTGGGCCCCTTGCACGACCACCGCATCGTGCACCGCGACCTCACGCCGGAGAACGTCTTCCTCACCCCGCGCGCCGGCACGCGCGACTTCGTCAAGCTGCTGAACTTTGGCGTGGCCCAGTTGACCACCGCCGGCCTGGACGAGGGAGAGACCGGCTCGGGTCAGCTGGGAGCCGGTTCCACGTACATGTCACCGGAGCTGGCCCTGGCCCAGCCCGGCGATCACCGGTCGGACGTCTATTCGCTCGGGTGCGTGATGTACCACGCGCTGACCGGGACACCTCCCTTCCAGGGGACCTCCGTGGTCGACGTGGTCAACAAGCACATCCAGGACAGACCGATGCCGCTGCGCCAGCGCCGCCCCGACCTGGACATCGGCGCCGACGTCGACGCCATCGTCATGCGCGCCCTGGAAAAAGATCCGGATCGCCGGTTCGCCAGCGTCGCCGAGATGGGCACCGCCATTGACCAGAGCCGCAGCGCCAGCCGCCGCTTGATCGCCTTCGCCGCCGCCGCGGCGGCCAGCGCGGGCGAAGACATCGTGGGACGCGCCGACGAGCTGATCGCCGCCGCCCGCACACCGCGGCCGCCCGGAACGCCCGGCCGTCGTGGACCGTCGGCCGCCCGCCTGGCCACGGCCACGGTGATCGCCGCGCTGTCATGTGGCGCCGCCGCCGCGCTCTACAACGTCCTTCACCATTTCTAGCGGCTTTGCCGCCGGGCAAGGCGGCCTGCTGGTCCCGCCTCCGATCCGTTTCTGAAAAACGGACGCGTTCGTGGTAGGAAGCGGGCCTCTTCATGCGCGGCAAGCTGGCCAAGGCGGCAGCCTGGAGCATCACCATCGGCCTTCTGGCCTGGCTGTTCTGGCGAACGCCATTTTCGCAAGTCTGGGCGGCCACCCGCTCCGCCGCGCCCTGGACCGTCCCGGCCGGCGTGCTGCTGTTCGGCTGTATCTACCTGGGCGATTCATTCGCCATGTGGAAGACCTTCGGCTGGTTCCTGGCCAAGTTTTCTTACGGGCAGATCCTGCTGGTCCGCGGCGGCACCTATCTGCTGGCCGCCATCAACTACAACGTCGGCCAGGGCGCCATCGTCTATTTCGTTCACCGTGCCCGGGCGGTGCCGGTGTTGCGGGGCGTGGCCACGGTTCTCCTCATCATGGGCGTCAACGTGCTGGCGCTGCTGTTCCTGACCAGCGGCGGGCTGCTCATTGCCCCCGATGCGCCGCACAGCCTGCGCGTCATCGTCGGCGTCGCCTTTGCCGGCCTGGCGGTGTACATCGCGGTGGTGCTGGCCCACCCCCGCTGGCTGGCCAGCCGTCCCATCTTCGACGTGCTGCTGTCAGCGGGCCTGCGCGGGCACCTCAAGGCCCTGGTGGTCCGCCTGCCCCACATCGCCGCGTTGATCGCCTACCAGACTGCCATGCTGCACGCCTTCGGCGTCGACGTGCCGGTGGTGCAGGCGCTGGTCTGCCTGCCCGTGGTGTTCTTCGTGGCGGTGCTGCCGATCTCCGTGCAGGGGCTGGGCACGACCCAGGCGGCCATGGTGTTCTTCTTCGCCCGCTATGCCCCGGGCGACCGCGCCGCCCAGGAAGCGGCCGTGCTGGCGGCCAGCCTGGTCGGGCAATTCATCAGCCTGGGCTGCCAGATCCTGATCGGCGTGCTGTGCCTGCGCAGCCGCGCCGGACGCGAGCTGCGGAACGCGTCGCGGGCCGCCGCAACTTTTGACGCGAGCGCGCCGGCCAGCTAGCCTGAGGTCGCGTGGCGACCAACTACAAGCAACCAAGACGCATCAACACCGTCTCGGTCACCTTGTTCTTGGTCCTGGCCGGCGGCGCCTGGGTGGCGGTCAGCGCCTGGCCCATCATCGCCCTCAACGCCAACGTCAAGAACGAACTGGGCGAGACCCTGCCCCGCGCCTACAAGGCCAACCTCCGCCCAGAACCGGAGTCCAGCGACGGGCTGAGCCGCATCCACGACGAGCTGCTGGAGTCGGTGAAGAAGCTGGGCGTCACCGATCCCAAGGCCGAGGTGGTGATCAGCCGCGGCAAGACCATCGCCCTCCAGGTGCGGTACAAGGCGACGCTGACGCTGAAAGGCCTGGAAAAATCCTACGAGCTGACCATGGAACCCAAGGTCGAAACCGACGCCGCCCGCGTCGAGTGGTAGACAGGCCCGGCCCAAATGTTGAGATGGACCTTGCGGCGTCCGCC
>DATLVT010000183.1:0-8466 GCA_035577105.1 Polyangia bacterium | reverse complement strand
CGCCGCGCCCTATGACTGGCTGCAGTTCTACGGAGATTCCCGGCACAGCGGCAACAACACCAGCGAGACGGTGCTGAGCGCCCAGTCGGTGCCCGGTCTGACCCAGCTGTTCAAGGTCACGCTGCCGGCGAAGGTCGATGGCGCGCCCGCGGTGCTGACCGCGGTCAGCACCGGCAGCGGCGTGCGCGATCTGGTCTTCATGACCAGCCAGGCGGGCCACATCCTGGCGGTGGACGCGCACTCGGGCGCGACGATCTGGTCGCACCAGAACACCGGTTCCAACTTCACCACGTCGGCGCCGGCCATCGATCCCTCGCGGGCCTTTGTCTATTCGTACGGTCTCGACGGCAAGGTGCACAAGTACGCCGTCGGCAGCGGCACCGAGACCACCACCGGCGGCTGGCCGCAGGTCGCCACCTTGAAACCGTCGCTGGAGAAGGGGATCACGTCGCTGGCCACCGTCACGGCCGGCGCCAACACGTTCCTTTATATCGGGTACAGCGGCTACGGCGACGGCGGCGATTATCAGGGACACCTGACGACCATCAACCTCACCACCGGCACGCAGAAGGTGTTCAACACTTCTTGCAGCGATCAGACCGTGCACTTTGTGACCGGCGGGTCGCCGGATTGCCCCGGCGTCCAGTCGGCGATCTGGGGGCGCTCCGGCGTCGTCTATCATTCTGCGACCGGGAAGATCTATGCCACCACCGGCAACGGCACCTTCAACCCCGGCGGCCACCTGTGGGGTGACAGCGTGCTGGCCCTCAATCCTGACGGCAGCGGCACGGGCGGTGGGCCGGTCGACAGCTATACGCCGTCGGTGTTCCAGACGCTGCAGGATCAAGATCTGGATCTGGGCAGCACGGCGCCGGTGATCTTGCCCAACAGCGGAACCAAGTTCCCGCACATCGCCGTGCAGGGCGGCAAGGATCAGCAGCTGCGCATCATCAACCTGGACAACCTCAGCGGCCAGGGCGGTCCGGGCCACGTCGGCGGCGAGCTGTTCGCCATGACGCTGCCCCAGGGCGGCGACGTCACCAACGGCGCGGCCACCTGGACGAACCCGGCCGACAACGCCACCTGGGTCTTCATCACCAGCACCAGCGGCGGCCTGGCGGCGTTCAAGCTGCTGCTGGACGGAGCCGGCAACCCGTCGCTGGCCACGCAGTGGATGCTGGGGCCGGCGGGCGGATCGGTGCTGGTGGCGAACAACGTCCTTTACAACGCCACCAACAACAACATCCGCGCCCTGAACCCCGCCACCGGCGCCCAGCTGTGGAGCAACGGCGGCCTGGGCACCATCCACTGGCAAAGCCCGGTGGTGGCCAACGGCGTTCTGTACATCGCCGACAACAGCAACCAGCTGACCGCCTTTGCCCCCAACCTCACCGCGCTTTCCCGCACCGGCTGGACGGCCAGCGCGTCGTCGTCGAACGGCGCGCCGGGCAACGCGCTGGATGGTAACGCCACCACGCGCTGGAGCACCGGCGCCGCCCAGGCCAACGGCCAGTTCTTCATCGTCGACATGAAGGTGGCCCAGACCTTCTCGCGCGTGACCCTGGACGCCGGCACCAGCACCGGCGATTACCCGCGCGGCTATCAGCTGTTCGTGTCGAACGACGGCACCAACTGGGGCGCCGTCGTCGCCAGCGGCACCGGCGCGGCCCAGATGGTGACCATCGATTTCGCCTGGCAGACAGCGCGCTTTCTGCGGGTGGTGCAGACGGGCAGCGCCGGCAACTGGTGGTCGATTCACGAGCTGAACGTCCTTGGCGTGCCCCCCGGCTCGTTGACCCCGCTGCCGCGCACCGGCTGGGTGGCCAGCGCCACCCCCAGCTCGGCGACGGACGTGCCGGCGCGCGCCCTTGATGGCAACGCCAGCACGCGCTTTTCGACCGGCGCCGCGCAGACGAACGGTCAGATGTTCCAGGTCGACATGCAGACCGCGCAGACCTTCTCGCAGCTGACCCTGGACGCCGGCACCAGCACCGGCGATTTCCCGCGCGGCTATCAGGTGTTCGTGTCGAACGACGGCACCAGCTGGGGCAGCGCCATCGCCACCGGCAACGGCTCGACGCAGCTGGTGACGATCACGTTCACCGCGCGGTCAGCCCGCTTCGTGCGTGTCGTGCAGACCGGCACCGCCGGCAACTGGTGGTCGATTCACGAATTCAACGTCTGGCACTAACCGGCGCTCGCTGTGCTCGCTGCGCGAAAGGGGCCTGGTGGCCCCTCTCGCGGGCTCTCCCGGCGGTTCTCGCAAGGTGGGCCGGCCGGGCAAAGCCCGGCCTCCTGGATGGGACTATTGGCGCCGGAAGATCGGACCAGGGCGCCGAATTTCAGTTCCAAAATCCGATCGACAGGCCGACGTTCTTGTAACGACTTGCAATGTCCGCCCCCAGCGACAGCGCCACCCGGCGTTCGTGGCCCGCCAGATGGAACGCGAACACGCGCCCCTGCGCTCCCCCCGTGGCGTGCCAGCGTGCCGACGTCTCGGAGAAGCGTGAAGCCTCCAGATAGCTGCCGGCCCGCAGGCGCAGCCAGCCGGGAATGACCTCCGATTCCAGGCCCAGCCGCGGCGTGAAGGTGGCGTGGCGCCCGGACGCTTGCAGCTGCTTGGCGGCGAACGCCTCCATGCCGTATCCGTTGCTGACCGCGCCGGTGATGGACAGATCCAGCGCGACCGTCAGCTGCCTCTCGTCGCGGTAAGCGCCGTCGATCTTGTGATTCCACGGCGTGGGCCCCCAGCGCCAGGCGCCGCTGACCGTCGATGACCACGGCACGATCGCGTCGCGCGGCAAGATATAGCCAAAGCAGTCGTTGGGGTCGCAGCTGTACCGGACGATCCCGGTGTAGACAGGCAGGCCGCCGCTCAGCGCCAGCCGGAACGACTGTTCGCGCGGTTTCCACACGGCGCCCACCTCACCAGACGCTCCGGCGCGGGTGAAAAGGGTCTGTCCCTGGTCCAGCGTGTAGACGTTGAGGGCGCCGCCGCGCACGCCGACGCCGACCGCCACGTCTCCGTCGATGAAGGTCCGGGCCAGCGCCAGGTGCGGAATGATCGATCGCACGCCCAGCCCGCCGCCCGCCTGGGGCGCGATCTCGTGCGCTGTGTATCCGCCGTCGACGGTCAACCCCCATTTCCCGAATTGCAGCATGACGCCGGCGGCACCCAGCAGCGACCGGCGGACGCTGGTGACGGCCTGGCCGTTGTTGTTCGAGTCCTGACCGTCCACCGGGACGTAGGAGTTGAAGTAGATGTCCCAGGCCAGTTTCTCGGCCGTTGTCTCCGGCCGCACCGCCGCCGAGGCGGGGTTGGTGTAAAGGCCGGCGGCGCCCTCCGCGACAGAGTTGATCGCCCCGGCCATGGCCACCAGGCGCGGTGACCCGATGGCCGGCTGCTCGAACAGATCGATGTTGAAGTCGCGGCTGGTGACGGGCGGAAACGTCATCGTCTGCCCGGCGGCTCTGGCACCGGAGACGGTGATCGCCGACGCCGCCACCAGCGCCAGCGCAAGACCGCGGACCCGGGCGAAGCGTCGTCGCCCCGTTGATCGGATCCGCTGCGCCCTGCCGGAAGCCACGATGGCCATTGCTCGCAATTTCAGCGTAAGGCGCCGGAGGCGCCGAGCAATGGTCGTCGACGCGCAGCCGTCCGGCAATCGTCAGCGACGATCGTCCGATCGTCGCTGTCCGCGTTTCAGCGGGCGAACGGATTTATGGTTTCGGTACGGGAAGACAGAGGCGTTCGTCTGGGTGCGCCGGGCAGGCGCTCATGCCGACGCCGTGGCGGGGGCTCGACGACGGTGGGATGAAACGGTGGCGCGGGGTCTGCTTCGACGGTTATTGCTGACCTCGGATCCGCCCCCGGCGGATGCTCAGGGGCGGAGCGCCCGTGTCCTCGATTTCCCAGCACGATGGCGCCGATCAGAAAAATGCCCGTCATCGCGAGGGTGAGAAGGGGCTTCCAGCGCCTTGACCGATGGTCGCTGGCGCGCAGAACCAGTCCCCCGTGACTTGAACGAATGGCCGGCGAGCGCGTCCTGGTGAAGGGGTTGGGCTCCGACAGCCCGCGGCCAACCGCGCGGGTCAACGCTTCGGCGAAGGCGCGGGCACTGGGGGGCCGGTCTCTCGGATCCTTTGACAGGGCGCTCATGACGACCTTGTCGACGGCATCGGGGACCGCCGGCACCAGTTGTCGCAGTGACGTCGGCTGCTGGCTCAACTGCATCGACAGGACATCGACGGCGTTCTGGCCGCGAAACACCGGTCGCCGGGCGAGCATCTCGTAGGCCAGGCAGCCCAGCGAATAGACGTCAGATCGCGCGTCCACGTCCCGTCCCCGCACCTGCTCGGGCGGCATGTATTCGGGCGTTCCCAGCACGGCACCCTCCAGGGTGACGCGACCATCGGGACGATCCAGCTTGGCGATCCCGAAATCGATGATCTTCACGTAATCCGGTGTGGTCGGCCGCTCGGCGAGGAAGACATTCTCGGGCTTGATATCGCGATGAACGATCTTGTGCTCATGGGCGGCCTGCAGGCCGGCCGCTACTTGCTCGAGAATCGCCACGGAGCGGTCGAGGGTCATGGGCGCGCGGTCGGGCAGGTGGATGGCGTCATAGAGATCCTGGCCGCGCAGCAGCTCCATCACGAAGTAGATGTCCTGGCCCGTCTCCACAAAATCGAAGACCTCGATGACATGCGGGTCGCAGACGATGTTGGCGGCGCGCGCCTCGTGGAGAAATCGGCTGATGAGCTGGGACTCCGCGGCCAGCTGGTATCGCAGGATCTTGATGGCGACCGAACGATTCAGCTTGGTCTGGACCGCCCGATAGACAGCGCCCATCCCTCCCTCACCGATGCATTCAAGCAAGCGATAGCTACCCAGGTCGGCGACGCCGGGGTCGTCGCGGGTCAGGGGCGTCTTGTCGGTCGGGCAGGCGGACGTGCCACGCTTGAATCGCCTTCCGCAGAGCGGGCACAGGCGGGTCAAGCGGACGGGCTGTTCGCGCCGCACCTCCCCCGGCCGGTCCTGGTCGTCGACGGCGGTGGACTGGCGTTCTTGATTCATGCGCTGAAAGGCGATGGCGGGTGACAAGCGGGCGCGAGCGAAAGGCGAACCTGCCTTGTCGTCAGCCGGGCACCGGGCATGAACCGACCGTAAGACCTTTCCGCCGAAATCCAATAGGGGGGCAGCGTCGGGCTTCCATGAAGGCCACGGCCGCCCCCCCAGGTATTGGGGCATTTCGAAGGATCGCCCCTCCGGGGATACTGAACCCTCAGGGAGCCCCGCTGTTGCAACAAGAGCGGCAGCCGGCGCCGCCGCTCTTGTCCTGGTCACGCTGGGGTCAATTGGCGTCGCACCCCCCACTGGTGGCGGCGCGCATGGCGCTGATGCTGCATCCGAACATGGTGAACCCCGTGCCATACCCGCAGCGGGTGATCAGCTGGGCACACGAACAACCATGGGTGTCGTGCAAGGTGAACGACAATCCAGGACCCTTGCCATTCGATGCCGTCGTTTCGAAGACGCCATCCCCGTTCAGGTCCGCCCATCGGTTCGTGCCCAGTCCGCGACTCGGCACCCCGGATGCCAGGTCGCTGGCCGGCGTATTGGGGCAAAGGTCCTCGCTGTCGAGCACGCCGTCGTGGTCTGCGTCCGGAGACCTGACCTGAAGGATCTCGTCTCCGCAGCGACCCTGGGAGGGCAGGTTCCCGCTGTCTCCGCTATAGGCGGCGACGGCGTAGTAAGTGCCCGGTGCCAGCGTCACGGCTGGCGAGGGCGGAATCACGCCAGGCGTGGTGATCGCTTGCGCGCTGCCGCCTGAGACGATCGTCTGGCAGCTGCTGTCGGAGAACCAGGTGTAGGTCACGCTGCCAGAGGCGAGGGCCGCGTTGGCGCCAGTCAGTACCGCGGTGTCCACCACGGCGGTGCCGGGTTGAACCGTGATGCTGGTGCCGCTCATTCCGCCGCCCGCCAGACCGGTCGTGATCGCCGTGGGCTCCTTCGTCACCTGGGAGTTGCCGACGCAGCTGGGGTCGAACGCATTGATCCACGTCAGCTTGACCTGCACCTGTCCCAGGTTGATCGGCGCGCCATTCAAGGTGATCACGAACTGGGGCGTTCCCGTCGCCGAATTGAGGGCGAGCCCCGTCAGATCGACGCTGCCGCTGGCGTCCAGCGACGCCGAAGGGATGCCCAGCGGGTTCCCTGCGCCGTTGAGAAAGTCGACCGTCCCGGAGCTGTAGCTGGCCCGCGCCGGCGCGACGATCTGCAGAGAGACGTACGAGTTGGGAAGGCACTTGTCTTGCGGCACCACGAACTGCGCCGCGAGGACGCGGATCGATCCCGCGCCGCACGCGCCTCCCGAGAAGGCGTCGAAGCTTTGAATCTGCTGCGGACCGTTGTCTGCATTGACCCACAGACAGGTGGGTCTCTGCGGATCCTTGTTGATCGTGTAGATGAACCCCAGTCCATTGAACGCTTTTGGAAATCCCGGGCAGCTGGACGACGTCGAGTAGTCGTAACACTGGACCACATTGCCTTGATTTCCGTTCGGGACGTACACGCGCGGACCCAGCGTCACCGCCGGCCCCTGCCAGACCGTCGTCTGAGTGATCACCGAGGTCAGATTGGCCGGCGTGGGAACCGAAGCGCCAGTGAAGTCCAGGCACTGTCCGCTGGCGTTCGCAAGGCAAACACCGGTCGGTACGCCCGCGATGCTGAGCCTGGGAATGACCGGGCCGGAATTCCCTGCGACGGGTCCCGTGGCAACGGGCCAGGCCCCGGCACAGTCAGCCTGGGTCGCAGTGTCGAAGCAGGCCATGCGAAACGCGTCGTTGCGGACCGGGATGAACAGCCGGGTCCCGACCGCGGCCGTGTCGGGTGCCGGGATCTGCGAAATCATGCTCGCCCCGCCGCCGACGTTGACGGAAAATGGCTGTCCAGCGCACGCCGTCTTGCTGGCCACATCGAAACACAGCAGGCGGTTCTGGGCGCCGGTTCCGCTGGGACCGCCGGGGCCGGTGTTGGCCACAAAGTTGAACGAGTAGAGCTTGTTGCTGGCGAGCATCGGCGACGACAGGAGACCAAAGCCGATGGAATCGGCCTCGCCGGCGCCGGTCAGCGGGACAAAGCCGCAAAACGGGTTGGGGTTTGTTGCTGCATTGACCGTATCTATGCAGACCACACCGCCTTGCAGGTTCGCGCTTCTGGTGGCGTACACGTACAGCTTGCCCGTCGATTGATCCAGGTACAGCCCGGGGTGGCCGCCCGTCTGGAACGCAGAGGAGCCGTCCGTGATCGTTCGGATTGGCCAGCACGTGGTCGCGTCCGATTGATTGTGGCAGTTGATACGAACGTTGGAGTCATGGTGAAAGACATTGAAGACCTTGTCATTGGAGAGCGCGACGTCCCAGCCGTCTCCGCCGCCGCTGGTTGCGAACGTGGAGGCGGGTGGAACGGGAAGCGTTATCGTTTGCGAATAGATCGCTGCCCGCGCCTGTCCAGCAGCAGCCAGGACAGCAAAGGCAGCAGCCAGGGCGAAAGCAACAGCGCCGAAACGAGCCGCGCGAGAAGGGAAGGGGATATTGCCGCTACTTCGAGACGGGGCCGGCATGGACATGGTTCTCTCCTGGTTCAGTGTGTTGGCCGCTCAAGGCGAACTCTGGGCGTTCCTGTCCCGATACCCGAGTGTGGCGTCTCTCGTCTGGGGACCTGGGATAACAGCCCAGCTCACCCCCGCGGGCCGCCGGCAACATAGTCGAAGTCTCATTGTGATGACAACAAAATTTGCGACACTTTCCGGTGACAGGTGAGTGGCTGTTCTCTCCGAACGCACCCTTTGCGAAAGGCGTAAGAGCGGCAGCAAATTAATTCGGCCGAGAGGGACTGTGAAAGTCCGGCGCCTCGCCGGAAAGACGAACCCTTCAGCCGTCGATCGCCAGCACCAGCGGGAGCACGGGGCCGCTGCCCGCCTCGCGCAGCACGCGCGTCGCCTCGGTCAGCGTCCATCCGGTGTCGGTGCGATCGTCGACGAGCAGCAGCGGACCGGCGTCGACGGTGAGACCGGCCGCTGAAAGGGAACCGTACACAGCGCGCAACCGCTGCGCGCTGTTGCTGCGCCCGTCATTCGCCCGCTGGTCGTGGGTCCGGGTCAGGCTGCCGACCATTGTCAGGCGACCGATGCGGGCGATGCGCTCGGCCAGGCTGTCGATCAGCGCCGGACGGCTGCGGCTGGGCATCGCGACCACGCCCGTGGGCCGCTGGTCCCAGCCCCAGTGTGCCAGCACGTCGACCGCGGCGCGGAACAGGTCCTCGGGGATCTCGCCGTCGGGGTCCGCGAACAGGGCGCGCAGGCGGGGACCCCAGCCGACGTCTGACATCCGGCCGACAGCGCGCCCGGTCTCGGCCACTTCCCGAATCTTTCCGCTGAGCGGGACATCCAGCGCGGCCATGCC
>DATLVT010000182.1:0-17504 GCA_035577105.1 Polyangia bacterium | reverse complement strand
CCGCGGGTCGTCTTACCCGCTGGGCCCGCTGAAGGTCAACGGCAACACGGTCTTCCCCGCCGAGGATCTCGACAAGATGTTCCGCCACCGCGACTGGCAGGCGGCCTGGTTGCTGCCGGCGCCGTTCACGGCCAAGCAGCTGCGCATCGATCTGGACGCCCTGACCAAGAAATATCGGTCGGCCGGTTATGTCGGGGCGCGCGTCACCAGCGACTTCAGCGTGCCCGACAGCATCGATCGACGGGCCAAGAACGTGCGTCTGGTCATCAACGTCAACGAACGCAAGCACGTCGTGATCGTATTCGAGGGTAACCGCCACGTCTCGTCGAGCACGTTGAAGGACGAGCTGACCCTGTTCGACCGCGGGTCCTACGACGATCACGAGGTGGGCGTCAGCGCCGACACGCTGGAGCACTATTACGAGCAGCACGGCCATTTCTTCGCCCGGGTCGACTGGCGGCGTGAACACCTGTCGGCCAACGAAGACCGCATCGTCTTCAGCATCGACGAGGGGCCCGAGCTGAAGGTGCGTGGCATCGAATTCGCGGGAAACCGCTCGCTGTCCAGCGACGACCTGCGTGACGTGGTGACGGTCCGGACCTTCCCCGCGCTGGGTTATATCGGCCTGGGCGAAGGCGGCTACGTCACAGGGCGCCAGCTGGAGCAGGACGCCGAGCGGCTGGTCGAGCACTATCGCGGCCTGGGATATCCCGACGCCAAGGCGCGCGGCGAAGCGGCCACGTCGAAGGCGGCGCTGGGCATGCTGGGCGCCATCGCCGCCGGGGCCGAGACCGCGTCGCGCGACGCCTCGGCCATCTACGTGCGCTTCACCATCGACGAGGGGCAGCGGGTCTTCCTGGCGTCCGAGGAATTTCACACCGACGACGGCAGCGCCCTGCCTTACGGCAAGGACTTCCTGCGCGACAGCCTTTCCCTGCGCCCCGGCGAGCCGTACCGCGTCGGTCTGGTACGCGAGGACGGCCGCCGCCTGGAACGGATGATGGGGGACGCCGGCTATCCCGCGGCCACGGTCGAGCCCGACGTCAATCGCACCGGCGACAAGGTGATCCTGACCTGGACCGTCAAGCTGGGAACGCAGACCCACGTGGGGCCGACCTTCGTGCGCGGGAATTTCGTCACGAAGGAGACCACCATCCTGGAGCAGATCCCGCTGCGTCCGGGCGATCCCTTGACCACCACCGCCGTCGAGCGCGCCCAGCGCAACCTGGGGTTCATGCAGCTGTTCAACAACGCCGAGCCGATCAGCTTTCCCGGCAAGGAAGAGAAGCGGCCGGTGGTGCCGATGGTGGTCGAGGTGGAGGAGCGCTATGAGCAGTACAGCCTGATTCACGTCGGCGTCGGCGCCTCGACGGAGCAGGCGCCCCCCAACGCGCTGCTGGGGCTGGGGTTCTATGGACGGGTCGGCTACGAGAACCGCAACCTGTTCGGGCACGCCTGGAATTTCCTGGGGCAGGTGCAGTACGGGCAGTCGTTGCTGCGCGGTAACGCCAACTTTCTCGACCGCCGCTTCCTGGGGACGCTGTTCCGCTTTGACGCCGCGCTGACGTACAACCGGCAGTCGACGGTTCGTCTGGGCGACATCCGGTCGGGCGGCGGCTCGATCGGGTTTTCGCGCGAGCTGTATCCGGGGGTCGACGCCGGCGTGCACTACAACCTGCGCAACACCACGCACACCGAACCGCTGCTACGTCCAGCCGGCCCCGACGAGGCGCAGCGCACGGTGCAGCTGGGGACCACCGTCGGCAGCCTGTCGACGAACATCGAATGGCTGCGCATGGACAACCGGTTGCTCCCCACGCGCGGGTTTCGGCTGGAGGCCACTGCGGAGATCGCGCTGCCGGTGCTGTCCATTCCGCTGCGGCCGCTGCCGTTCTCCGTTGGGGACGATACGTTCATCAAGATGGCCATCCGGTCGACGTCGGTGGTTCCGCTGGCGCCCTGGCTGTCGCTGCGCCACGGCCTGCGCTTCGAGCACGGTTTCCCTCTGGGCGGACCGCAGGTGCTGCCCAAGGTAGAGCGGTACTTCGCGGGCGGCGACACCACCATTCGCGGATTTCGCCTGGACCGCGCCCGCGTCGAGGTGGTGCAGTTCCCTCTCGTCCCCATCGATCCCAATGCGCCCGGCGGCAGCGGGCTTTACGGCGTGGAATACCGGCCGATCGGCGGCAGCCTGCGCATCATCCAGAACATCGACCTGCAGTTCCCGATCAGCGTCCCCTGGTACGGGGCGATCTTCATGGACAACGGCGTGGTGGCCGATTCACTGGACGGCCTTCACCCGCGGCAATTCCGTCACGGCGTGGGGATCGCGCCCCTGCTGCTGAAACTGCCCATCGGCGATCTGGCCTTCGCCTGGGCGTGGCCGCTGGACCCGGGGCCGGGCGACACCAAGATCGGTGTCTTTCACGTCAACATCGGTCTCTTGTTTTAGCGGGCCGCCACGTAGGCGATCACGTTGTGCTGCTTTTCGAAGTTGGCCTTGGCGGTGGTGGCTTCCTGGGCGGAGGCAAAGTTCCCCATCCGCACGCGGTACCAGGTGCCCTTGCCGGGGATCTCGGAGGTGATGATGAACGCGCCCTGCGCGGAGAATCGCCTGGCGAAGGCGTCGGCCTCTGTGCGATCCGGGAACGAGCTCAGCTGCAGCGTGAACCGACCTTTGGGCGGCGTGTCGGAGGCGGCGGCGGTCACCGGTCTTGGCGCGGCCGGTGTCTTGACCACGATGGGGCCGGCGCTGGACGGCGATCGGGTGGGCGCAGGCGCCGGCGGCTTGGCCGCGAGGATCGGTCGGGGCGCCGCTGATGGCGCCGCCTTGGGCGCCGCTGATTCGGCGGCGCGGACCACGGAGGCCGCGCCAGCGGAGGAGGCGGCGTTGACGTTGGCGTTGGCAGCCGTGGTGGCCTGGACGCCCTTGCCGGTGGTGACGGGCGTGGGGACGACGACCGGCCGCGGTGACAGGCCGATCGGTTTGGACCTGGCGCCGGCGCTGCCGATGAGCGCCTTCGGAAAAGCCAATCCCTGGTCAGCGGGGGCGGCGGCCGTCACCGTCGGTTGGTTCACCCGGTCCAGCACCGCCAGCGGATCTTGAATCTCCGGGGCGTCGGCGCGGCCGCGCGATTCGATCCGCTTGCCGACGATCACCCCCAGCACGAACAGCATGCACGCCACCAGGGCGCTGCCGAAGAAGAGGAAGAATACCTGGCGGTTATCCAGGCGGACCTCGATCTTGTCTTTCCACCGCTCGACGTCGCGGAGCGCCGGTTCTTCCATTGTCGCCTCAGCAGTGTAACGCACGCTCATGATTCGTCTTCTTTCGTGCATCTTTCATCGACGGAGGGACGACGCCGCCATGCCGGGGTCGCCTGGTGAGCGGCAGCGGCGCCGTCTTGCGACCAATATCGAAATCGCTTTTTAAAGCGAGACGGCGCGGCACGGATGATCGAGGCGGCTAGCATAAAGACCTACATGTAGTCTCTACGCATACTCAGAGGACGTCAAGTTCCCCTCCCCGGCCGACCCGCGCCGGCGGTGACTACTGGATGGGAAACAGGCCGGAGGTGCTGGAGAAGTCGTCGTAGATCAGCAACGGGTGGAGCGAATCGGACGACGTGTAGCGTTGCAGGTTGATGCGCAGGATCTGCCCACGCGTCGCTCCACCGGCCAGGCGGTTCCGGCCCACCCGGCGCTGATCGACGACGAACAGGTACGGCGGCGAAGCGACGGGAGGGACGATCTCCGGCCCGCCAAACACCGACGTGATGGGGCTGGTCAGAAGACGGCTGGGCAAGCCAACCTCGATCGTCGACGGCACCGCCACGGTCTGCGCCACGAAACCCCCGTGGACCTCGAAACGAAGTTGCGGGGTGATGCCGTACTGCTGTTCCAGGTTCGACAGGAGGAACCGCATCTCGGGATTGCGGAACAGCGCGCGCACGTGGACGCCGGTCACCTGCGGGCGCTCCAGCGGAGCGCCGGTGCTGGCGTCGGCTCCGCCGTCGCTGGCACCGCCGTCAGTCGCGGCACCGGCGCCGCCGTCTGGGCCCCCACCCTTGCCGGGTAGGTCGGCGCAGGACGTGATCAGCGCACCGGCCTTGGTGCTGGTCGGATCGCCTTCGTTGGGACCGGCCAGGAAAAGGCACGGGTTGGCGCTGGTCGGCAGATTCCTCCTCAGCAGAACCAGCGGCGGGTAATCGGGCGTCGGTTGGCCCACGACAGGGAGAGGCGGTGCTTCGCTGGTGTTCAGGGCGAGCCGCTGCTCCAGTTTTTGCAGATCCACTGGGAGCTCATCTTCTTTACAAGCGGGCGCGTCCATCCGGATGCGCAAGGCCAGCGGCGAGCTGGACGGCGTCGCGTTCTGGCAGTGCAGTCCGCGCGGATTCGCCTCCACCGGCACCGGATCATTCGTGGGCGGGTGCAGATCCGTCGCTTCCGTATGCGTCGCGATGGGATACGTCGTCACCGAGCCTTGCACCAGGAAGCTGCGTCCCGCCTGGACGCGATAGGGGGTCAGCTGGGGAAAGCAATTGTTTCCGGGCGCGCCTTCTGCCTCTTCAGAGGGCGCATCCGCGCACAATCGTCCGCCGCCGTTCGAGCCGAAGTCGACGCACTTGCGACCCAGCCGGCAATCGACGTCGCCGTCCGCGATAGGTGTCTCCCTCGTGCCACCATCGGCATCAACCTTGTCCGCGCCGCACGGGTTGACACAGCGGAGCTCCTTTTTCGGAAGCTTGGTCATCTCGTCGATCTGGCCGGTGGCCACCATGCGGTACACGAACTTGCCAAAGGAAGGATCGACCGTGCTGGGAGGACCGCACGGCTGGCCTTCCACGCGGCACATGTTCGGATCCAGCTCCTTGGGGACCTGCACCACCTCGTCCATGTGCGGCCACAACACCAGCTCGCCGGCGTAGGCCCGGACGATCTCGTACCGGCGCACGCTCTCCAGCAGGCGGCGGCAGGTCATGTTCATCTGCGTGTCTTGGGTCTTCGGGTCGGGGTTCAGGCAAAGACCGTTGATGGGCAGACCGCCCGCCGACTGGGCAACGGTGGTGCTGTGCACGCACACCTGGCCGGCGCCGCACTGGGCGTTGTCCGAGCAGCCGAAGAACGTGACGATATCGCCCTCCACCACCGTGGCGTCGCAGAACCCGCCGCCGCCGTCGTAGAGAAACGAATCAAGAGCGGTGTTGGTCATGGGCGACAGCACCGGGCCCTTGCGCAGGCCGGAAAAGCGCAGGCCGATCAGATCCCCTTCCCAGGTCACGTTCCAGGTCTGCGGGTTGACCGCCGTGCGGTTCGGGAACATCGCGTACGTCTTCACCCACTGCGTGCCGTCGGCCAGCGCGTTGTCGGCGCTGTTGAAGGCGTAGATCCCCTCGATGCGTGGGCCAAAGGCGGGCGCCACCGGCGGCAGATCCAGTCGGGGCGGTCCGGTGACCGCGTCCATCGTGGGCAGAAAAGTGAGGACGTTGCGATCGCGCAGGCTGTTGGCCAGCGGCACCTCTTCCACCAGATCCTGCTTGGTTGGAAGGTAATCCTTTATCCCCTGGATCACGCGAGGCGTGGCGTCGATGTTGACGACGTAGACCGTTCCGCTGTCCGTGAGGATGAAGCCGAACACGCCGGACAGGCGGCCCTCGGTGTTGATCGGACTGTCGCGACCAATCTCGGCAAAAGAAATGTCGCGCGGGTTCGACGGCAGGTGAATGCCGGGGCCGGTCAACAGAGGATTGTGAATCTGGCTGACTGTCGCCTCGGCCACCGTGATGCAGTCGCTGGCGCGCTGGCCGGCGTTGATCAGGGTGGTGTCGACGTTGTTGTCGCACTCTTGTTGCGTGTTCACGTGGATAACGCGGACAGTGCCGTCGCGGGCGATGACATAGAGATACTTCCGGTCCTGCTTTGGCTCCTTGGTCAGGAAGGGAAACTCTGCTGCGAACCGATCGACCGACAGGCGCAGGCGTGTGGCGCCGACAGCCCCGCTGGCCAGCGGGATGGTCGCCTCGACGTCCATGGTGGGTGCCAGCTTGCCCGTGTCGTGGGCAACGGTGAGCGCTTCCACCAGGGGCGCATTGGTCATGCCGACGTACAGACGGGTCCCGTCCGGATGGATGGCCAACGGCCCCACGCCGCGCCGGCTGAGGGTGTCGAGCAGCGGCGCGGGCGGAGCCGCCGCGTCGATGGCCCCGGGCGCGCCGGCTTCGGACGAGGAGACCTCCGCCCCTGCACCATCGTCGGTGGCGTCGTCACCAGCGTCGTCGATCGTGTTCGCGCCGTCGGCGACCGCGGTTTCTTGACCGCCGGCCACCTCGGTGGTGGCGGCGCCTCCGTCACCGGCGTCCGTCCCGGCTGACGGCACCGGGCGAACGCCCAGGCCACACTCGATCGGGCAAGTGGGCTCGGTGCCGGTCGGCACCACCTCGACGTGGTCGCCGCCGGCTCTCAGCCGGACGGAGTCGACGATGAGCCCGGAGGGCAGATCGACGACGGCCACCAGGTCGCAGGCGGGGAAGGTCACCACCGCTTTCCACCCCGTCTGCGGATCGTTTGTCGACCAACCGGCGGGCGGCACCAGCGGGCGATCGGGCAGGCACATCTGGACGGGCCCGGCGCCGGGCAGCAGCGTGTGAATGTCCTGGGGCAGGAACTGCACCTCGTAGGGGGCTGCCGCCAGCGGCTTTCCCGAGCCGGTCCTGACCATGATGGTCTGTGCGGGGGATCGGGCCTCCAGGGCCGGCACACCGGCGTCGACTGACAGAGCCGCAACGGTGGGCGCCATCAGCAGCCCGGGATCGACCAGGGTCAGGTCACAGGAGCCCCGGTTGGCGGTCACCACACGGCAACCGTCATCGCTGATGGCCAGCGTCTCGGGCAACTGCCCCAGGGGGGCGGTGTTGTACCCGGCGACCGCGGGATCAAGATCGACCAGCTTTGATCGATCCATGTCCACCACGGACAGCTCGCCGCGGGCGCTGTTGGTGACGAAGGAGAAGAGACGATGCGTCGAGGAGGCCGGGTCGGTTGTCTGGCAGGCCGCCATCGGTAGCCCCGACGGCTGGGCGTGGTCGGGATCGATGCCCGGGAAAAGTCCGACGCACCCGAATACCATGTCGGTCGGTCGATCCAGGTCATGCGACGACACCAGCGTCGGCTGCTGCGAACAGCCCAGCGTCGTCGCGACCAGCGCTCCGAACAGAAAGCGCGCAAATCTCGGGATGGTTTTCATCGCGGCACCGGGCTGGGAAAACCAATCCGCTGGACGACGTGGTTTTCGGTGGCGCTGCCGGGCTTGATGTCCACCACGGAGATGTTGTTGGCGCCAAATCCCACGACGAACATCACCGTGCTGTCGTCGCCCGGCGGGAACACCAGGCCGGCCGGTCCCCGGCCCACCTCGACGACGTCCACCAGGCGCGGTACGCGCGGATCAAAAACGTAAACCTGGCCGTCCTCGAAGCAGGTCACATAGAGCCGCAGATTGAGGCCGCTGCCGTGGCTGTTCAGAAAGGTAGGGCTGTTGCAGGTCTCGAGGACGTCCACCGGCGGCTGGTTGGCCGCTTGAAAGCCGAGCAGCGCTGGGGGAAACCGCTGCAGCACGAAGGCCAGGCCAGATTCCTTGAAGGGATCGTCGCCGATTGGCGGGATGAACTGGATCCCGCGCGTCTCGCTGCCGGGAAGGTTGCTGACGTATTGCTGGCCGTTTCCGATGACGGCGATGTTGTCCAGCGTGGCCGCACCGCTGCTGTCACCTTGCCCGGTCATCTGCAGGCCCACGGCGCGCGGCAGATATCGGGAGCCCGCATAGAAGCTGCCGTTCACCGGGCCGGTGAGAGAGGTGATCCCCCTCAAGCCGTTGGTGTCGACGGGAACGATGCCCCCGTACCAGCCGATCAGGCTGGGCGGCTGCTCCCTTGACTGATCGATGTTGATGAGAGAGACGGCGCCTCCGCGCAGGTGACCCACCAGCAACCACTTGCGGACGTCAAAGGTGGCCAGTGCGTAAGGCTCCTCGGGGAGGGTGACCTTGGCGGCGTCGACAATCGTGGCGGCGGGGTTGCTGCCGGGATCGATGGGCCGCTGGGTGATCCGGTGATCGCTGCCGCATTCGTCGATGGCCGAGCCCGGCCCGGCGCAGGTCAGCTTTCGATCGGCATTGACGTCGGAGTCGATCCAGGTGATCGAACTGTTGCCGCGCACGGAGACGAACAGGCGCTTCTTCGGGCATGGCTTGTCGTCGCACGATGTCTGCCGCACCGTCGTTCCGGCAAAGCTGCCGATGCGGATGGTCGAACCGGTGTCGACATAGGTCCGCGAATCGCAGTTCAAGGCCAGGTGGTCCAGGACGTCCCAGCAGCAATGGTTCGCGTCCTGCGGTGACTGGGACGAGGGTGGGATCCAGCCCACCCGGGGGCAGGCCGACCAGCCGGCGGCAGCGCGATCGGTGGCCACCTTCTCCAGGTCGACGGCGACCATGGTGCCGTCGTTGTACCGGAGGTCAGAGTTGGAGTTGGTGACGAACAGCCACTGGCCGGTTTCGTCGACCAGGGCGCCGCCGGGAAAGAAGATGTCGTTCTTGGGCGGGGGGACGCCCTCCTGGTTCAGCGCGCAGGCGGAGAGCCCGGCCGCCGCCAGGACGACGGTGGCCAGGGCATGGCGGGCGCCGCCAGTCACGGACGCCGCCGATCCGCGCAGCGCAGGGCCGGGGCGCCTGCGGCCCCTTGCGGCGCTCGCGCGGATCTCGAGACCCATGCTTTGTAGACCGACGACGGGGCGCTCAGGTTGTCTTCAGTGCCGCCTGCGCCGCCGCCAGGCGGGCGATCGGCAGCCGGTAAGGCGAGCAGGACACATAGTCCAGCCCAATTTCGTGGCAGAACTCCACCGACGACGGGTCGCCGCCGTGCTCGCCACAGATCCCCAGCTTCAGCTTGGGCTTCTTGGCGCGCCCCGCGGCCACCGCCATCTTCATCAGCCCCCCTACCCCGTTGCGATCGATGCTGACGAAGGGGTCGACGGTGTAGATCTCGTGTTCCAGATAAGAGGCCAGGACCCGGGGCACGTCATCGCGCGACAGGCCGAACGTCGTCTGGGTCAGGTCGTTGGTGCCAAACGAGAAGAACTCGGCTGATTCGACGATGTCACCGGCGGTCAGCGCGGCGCGCGGCACCTCGATCATGGTGCCGATCAGGTACGCCACCTTCTTGCCCTTCTCGGCGAAGACGGCGTCCGCGGTCTTGCGGACCACGGCGGCCTGCAGGTCCAGCTCTTTCTTGGTGCCGACCAGCGGGATCATGATCTCGGGGATGACCGCCTGGCCTTCCTTCGAGACCTCGACCGCCGCCTCGAAGATGGCCCGCGCCTGCATCTCGGTGATCTCCGGATAGGTGATCCCCAGACGGCAGCCCCGGTGACCGAGCATCGGGTTCGATTCCTTGAGCTCGTCGATGCGGGCGTGCACCTGTTCGACGGTACGGCCAGTGGCCTGGGCCAGCGAGCGCACGCCGGCCTCGTCGTGGGGCAGGAACTCGTGCAGCGGCGGATCCAGCGTCCGCACGGTGACGGGGCGGCCCTTCATGGCCCGGAACAGCCCGGCGAAGTCCTCGCGCTGCAGCGGCAGCAGCTTGGCCAGCGCGGCGCGACGATCGGTCTCGTTCTCGGCGACGATCATCTCGCGCATGGGACCAATTTTGTCCTCGCCGAAGAACATGTGCTCCGTGCGGCACAGGCCGATGCCCTCGGCGCCGAAGGCCACGGAGGCCTCGGCCTGATCGGGCTGGTCGGCGTTGGCCCGAACACGCAGCTTGCGGGCCGCGTCCGCCCAGGTCATCAGCTTGGCATAGGTCTGATAGATGGGCGCCTGCTTGGGATCGAGGTTCTTCTCGATCAGCACGCGGATGACCTCGGACGGCGTGGTCTCGACCCGGCCGTTGATGACCTCGCCGGCAAAGCCGTCGATCGAGATCCAGTCACCTTCCTTGACCACCACCGTGCCCTTGGCCGTATCCACGGTCATCGTCCGGGCGTGATAGTCGAACGACAGCGCGTCGCAGCCGACGATGCAGACCTTGCCCATCTGACGCGCCACCAGGGCGGCGTGGCTGGTCATGCCGCCGAAGGCGGTCATGAAACCCAGCGAGGCGTTCATGCCCCGGATGTCCTCCGGGCTGGTCTCGTGGCGGCACAGGATCAGGTTCGTCTCGCCCTTGGCGGCCAGGGCCTCCGCCTCGTCGGCGAAGAACACGACCTTGCCGGTCGCCGCGCCGGGGCCGGCGGGCAGGCCCTTGGCCAGCAGCCGACCGCCCTCGATGGCGGCCTTCTTGGCGGAGGGCAGGAACACGGGCCGCAGCAGCTGGTTCAATGCCTCGGGCTCGACGCGCCGGATGGCCTCTTCCTTCGGGATCAGCTTCTCGTCGACCATCTCGACGGCGATGCGCACGCCGGCAAAGCCGGTGCGCTTTCCGTTGCGGCACTGGAGCATGTACAGCTTGCCGCCCTCGATGGTGAACTCGATGTCCTGCATGTCCTTGTAGTGCTTCTCGAGCTTCTTGCGGATATCGAGCAGCTGCTTGTAGGCGGTCGGCATGATCTTGCCCAGCGCTTCGATCTTCTCCGGCGTGCGGATGCCGGCCACCACGTCCTCGCCCTGCGCGTTGACCAGGAATTCGCCGTAGAAGGTGTTCTCGCCGCTGGCCGGGTCGCGCGTGAAGCAGACGCCGGTCGCCGAATCGGTGCCCTTGTTGCCGAACACCATGGCCTGGACGTTGACCGCGGTGCCCCACTCGGCCGGGATGTTGTTCAGCCGGCGATACAGGTTGGCGCGATCGTTCTGCCACGATTGAAAGACGGCCTTTATGGCCCCTTCCAGCTGCGCGTAGGGATCCTCGGGGAAGTCGATGCCGACCCGGCTCTTGATCTCTGCCTTGAACTCCTTGACCAGCTCTTTCAACGCTTCGGCCGGCAGCTCGGAGTCGACCTTGACCCCGAAGGCCTGCTTCTTGGCGGCCAGCAAGACGTCGAAGGGGTCGTGGTCTTCTTTCTTCTCGGGCTTCATTCCCAGCACGACGTCGCCGTACATGGCGACGAAGCGTCGGTAGCTGTCGAAGGCGAACCGTTCGTTGCCCGACTTCGTCGCCAGCGCCGCGACCGTCTTGTCGTTCAGTCCCAGGTTCAGGATGGTGTCCATCATGCCCGGCATCGAGGCGCGGGCGCCGGAGCGAACCGAGACCAGCATCGGGTTGACGCCGTCGCCGAACTTGGCGCCCACCTCTTTCTCCATCCTGGCGATGTTGGTGCGGATGTCGGCGTCCAGCCCCTTGGGAAGCTTCTTGCCGACGGCGTAAAACTCGGTGCAGACCTCGGTGGTGATGGTGAAGCCGGGAGGCACCGGCAGGCCGATGTTGGCCATCTCGGCCAGGTTGGCGCCTTTGCCGCCCAGGAGGTTCTTCATCTCCTTGCTGCCCTCGGACTTGCCGCCCGCGAAGAAATAGGTGCGCTTGATCCCGCCCTTGCTCGACGATTTGGCGGGCGCGGCGTGCTTGCCGGCGCCGTTGCGGGGGGCCAGGCCGACCCGGGCGGCGGCCTTCTTCACCTTGAGCTTGATCTTGTTCTTCAAACCCGCGGCGGTTGTGCGCAGCAGGGGCTTGGATTTGGACTTCGCGGACGACTTCACAATCGATGGCATGGCGCCTTATTTACAGTAGTTCGCCAGCGACTGAAACAACAAAAGCGAGCGAAAACGCGCTTGTTCTTCGCTCGGCCGCAGTCAGCCGATCTGTTTTCGCAGCGTGGTCGGCAGCTCGCCCGCCGTGGCCCGCTGCTGGGTCATCGAATCGCGGTCACGGACGGTCACCGTGCCGTCGTCCAGGCTCTGGAAGTCGACCGTGATGCAAAACGGAGTCCCCACCTCGTCCTGGCGGCGATACAGCTTCCCGATGGCGCCGGTGTCGTCGTAAACCGCGCGCAACCCCGCGGTTTGCAGCTCCCGCTTGATGCCGCGGGCCATCTCGACCAGGCGCGGTTCGTTCTTCTTGAGGGGAAAGACCGCCACGGTGATGGGCGCCAGGCGCGGGTGCAGGTGCAGCACCGTGCGCGTGAATTCATCGCCCAGTTTCTCGGCGACGCCGCGGACCTTCTTGAAGACCTCGATACGGTTGGCATCGGCGTCGTCGGTCAGCCCCAGCAGCCGCGGCAGCGTGCCCGGCAACCCCTCCGCGATGGTCTGCCCCGCCTCGACCAGGCGCGCCTTGACGTCGGCCTCCAGGTTGTCGCGCTTTTCGACCGATTTGGTGAAGCTCTGCACCAGCTCGCGCAGCTTCGTCACCTCGGCCTCGGGCGGATCCTTGACCAGCGATTCGTCGTAGGCGTCGCACAGGAAGGCCAGCGTGGCCCGGTCAGCGCCCGCCGACGGTTCGATCACGTACGGGAGGATGTGCTTCTTCTGCTCCTGATCGAAATAGCGCAGCTCGCCCACCGCGTCGGGGTTGTTGGGGCCGCGGCTGTGCGCCAGGAGATCGAAGTCAGTGCGGTTGGCGATCCCCTCCAGCTCGCTCCAGCCCATGGGGAACTTGTATTCCAGATCGACGCAGCGCTTGGCGTAATGGGCCAGCTCGTGCTTTTCCTGTTCGCGCTGGCGCAGGTTCTCCGGGCGCATGCCCAGCTCCTGGTACCAGCGGGTGCGGGTGTCGATCCAGTTCTGGTGGGCGGCCTCGTCGTCGCCGGGCCGCACGAAGTATTCGATCTCCATCTGCTCGAACTCCCGCGTCCGGAAGGTGAAGTTTCCGGGCGTGATCTCGTTGCGAAACGCCTTGCCGATCTGAGCGATGCCGAACGGCAGCTTGCGGCGCATGGTGTCCAGCACGTTGCCGAAGTTGACGAAGATCCCCTGCGCCGTCTCGGGGCGCAGGTACGCCAGGCCCGAGTCGTCGCCGGTGTCGACGGCGCCGACCGTGGTTCGGAACATCAGGTTGAACGGACGCGCCTCGGTGAGATCCTTTGACCCGCACTTGGGACAGGACAGCTCCTTGGCGGCGATGGCGGCGTTGATCTCGGCGATGCCCTTGGGGTCGCGTCCCTTCTGCGCCACGAAGACGTGATCGGCGCGCGGCCGAGCCTTGCAGTTGCGGCAGTCGGTCATCGGATCGGAGAACGTCGCCTCGTGGCCGGAGTACTTCCAGACCAGGCGGTTCATCAGAATCGCGGCGTCCAGGCCCTCCATGTCGTCGCGCTCGTGGACGACGGATCGCCACCAGGCCCGCTTGACGTTGTTCTTCAGCTCGACGCCCAGCGGCCCATAGTCCCAGGTGCTGCCCAGGCCTCCATAGATGGCCGACGACGGAAAGACGAACCCGCGGCGTTTGCTGAGGCTGACGATCGATTCCAGGGATGTGGCTGGCATGGCGGGGGCACTTTAGTCGGCCGCTGGAGGCCGGGAAAGAGGTTCGTGATAGATGATCTGAATCAAGACGTCTTCGGGGCCATAACAGTACAGCGACCGCGATCCGTCCCGATGTGAGCGCGGCTGGGCGCGCAGCGTGACGCCTCTCGAGGTCAAGAAGGTGGCCCAGGCGTCGACGTCCTCGGGCTTGGGAACGGCCAGGCCTATGTGGTCCAGCTGGCCGCTCTCGTCGACGGGCGCCCGATAGTCACCGCGGTGCAAAGCCAGGTTGTCGCTGCCGGACCGCAGGTAGACGTTGTCAGCGTCGGGGCGCCACTCGATGGTGTAGCCCATCAGGTCGACCCAGAATTTCTCGGCCGCCTCCAGATTGGAGACCGTCAGTGCCACGTGCCTGATGCCCAGCAACGCCGGTCGATTCGTCATTCCCGTCCTCCCACCTTTGCCAGCTTGGCGATGAAATCCAGAGAGTGAAGCGTGCCGGTGATGTGAAGCTTTATCACCTCCATGATTGCCTCGCGGCAGCCACGGTTCACGTCGGGCGACAGCGCCTCGTCGGCGGCGCTGGCCAGCGGGGTGTCCGCCAGCCGGGCCAGCGCGGCCCGGACCACGGTGCGGATCGGGCGCCCCCGCTGCCCGCAGGCGGTGCAGACCGCCCCGCCCCGATCGGGATCCCAGCGAAACCCGGTTTCGGCGACCGGCTCGATCACGCGGGCCCCGTTGCACACCGCGCAGGTGGCCACCACCGGCGCGAACCCGAGCCGCCCCAGCAGTCCCAGCTCGAAGACGCGCAGGCGCTCAGCGCTGGCGCCGCCGCTGTCCAGAACATTCAAGAACTCGTCCAGCCAGTCATAGACGCCGGTCTCGACCTGACGGGGCGCGCACAGCTTGCTGACCAGCTCGGCCACATAGGCGGCGTGGGCCATGCGCCCCAGATCGCTGCCGAACGACGGATAGCTGACCCGCAGGTCGAAGCTCTCCAGCATCAAGAGCTCGGCGCCGTTTCGCTCGCGCAGCGACGCCTCGCCGATCGCGCACAGATCCAGCCCGCCTGCAAAGCGACGCTGGCTCTTGCGCGCGCCACGGGCCAGCGCCGACAGCCGGCCCGTGCTGCGCCCGAACAACGTCACCACCCGGTCGGATTCGCCGTAGTTGATCGTGCGCAGCAGGATCGCCGGGGTGGAGAGAGACGCCACGGCCCAAATCTAGCAGTTGCGGTGTGCGGTACGGTGCTCGATCACTCGATCAAACGACAGCCGGATCTCGAATCAACGCCGGTGATGGCGTGGCCTGGCCAGGGCGACCAGCGTCGTGGTCTTGGCCGCCGGCGTCGCTCGCTCGCTCAGCCCCTCGCCCGACTGCGGCGGCCGGCGCAGCAGCAGCGACAGCGTGATGGTGGCGATCAGCAGCAAGATGATCACGAACACGGCCAGCCCCAGCGTGCTGCGCGGGGCCTCGTCCTCGCCCATGGGCCCCGAGAACACCGGATCGATCACCGGCGTCTTCGACTGTGCCCGCTCGGCATCGCGCCGTGCTTCCAGCGCTCGTTCGTAAAGAGCCAGCGGTCGCGTGTCGTCGACGCCCACCGCGCGCGCGTACGACCGGATGAAGCCACGCACGAAGACCTCGGCCGGCAGCTGCTCCAGCTTTCCGGCCTCCAGCATGGTCAGCGTCGACTGCGAGACCTTGGTGCTGGCCGACACCTCGCCCAGGGACGCGCCGCGATCTTCGCGCGCGTGCCGGAGCCACAGCCCGAAGTTGTCCCGTTCACCAAAATCCAGCTGGCTCCCCGCGCCGCCCCCTCTGTCTGTCGACATGCCCGCCATCCGCATTCCCCTACTGGAGCATCTCCGTGTAGCGCTTGCACTGCGCGGCCAAGCAGCTGCGCGGGGCGAGATCGGCGCAGCGACCAAACAGCTCGCGCGCCCCCCTGGCGTCCTTCCGGCGCTGGTGAACCAGGCCGCCCAGCAGGAACGCTTCCTGGATCGGGCACGACGTCGACGAGACCACGGCGTCCAGCTCCTCGGCGGCGCGATCGTACTCGCCGCGTTCGACGTAAACCTTGGCCAGGCGATAACGGCCCACGCAGAATCCGGGCGCGCGCGCCGCCGCTTCGTGCAGCTCTTTCCAGGCGCCCTCGTTGTCCTTCTTCTGGTAAAGCGCCCAGCCCAGATTGGCGCGCGCCACCTCCGGCTCCGAGTACGTGACGTCTTTCAAGGCATTGCGCGCGGCGCTTGCTGCCAGGTCGAACTCTTGCAACGAGAGACCGGCGACGGACAGATTGTTCCACGCCTCGGAGAACTGCGGCCGCAACGCCGTCGCCTTGCGCAGCTCTTGCTCGGCCTGACGAAACTTTGCGTTTGCCTGGCGGCGGACGGTCTCTTCGTCGCTGCCACGCAGGCAGTTGTCTGTCTCGGCCTGGGCGACATATTCCGCGCCCTGCTGCAAGCTGATAAGTCCCATCAAATTCATCGCATCGGCATTTTCGGGGTCCATCTCGAGCGCTTTTTGCAACTCGTCCATGGCAGCCTCAATGCGTCGATTGCGAAAATAATCGGCGGCCAGCTGATAGCGAATTTGCGACTGGTCAGCGTCTCGCTTTGGGCGCGTCGCGCACCCCGCGAAGGCCAGCATCGCAGAGCAAGTTGCCAGGGTCGCCAAGAGTACTCTCAAGCCTCTCGTGTCTTCGCTTTTCCTTGCAGTCCTCAGTACTTAACCCAATGAAAGCGACCGGACGCTAGCAGGAGTGTCAGACAGGTGTCAACGGTGAAATCGGACTATTACACACCGCGCGTATCCGGTGACCAGATGTACTTGTGGGTCTGCAAATTCAGACGGGCGGGCAGCCGGTCGCGAAGCATCCATTGCACGACGTCCTTTGGGTCGAGGCCCGGGTGCACCGGCGACAGCAGCACCTCGGTGCGCTCGTTGAGACGGCGCGAGCGAATCAGATCCGCCGCCCAGCGATAGTCGGCCTCGTCGGTCAGAACGAACTTCACCGCGTCCTGGGCGCGCAATTGGTCCAGCACCTCGAACCGCATCCGGTGCGATTCCCCCGAGCCCGGTGTCTTCACGTCGACGATGCGAATCACCTCCGCCGGCAGCGCCGCCACCGGATGCGCCCCGGAGGTCTCGATCATCACCCGATAGCCATCCGCCACCAAGGCCTCTGCCAGGGCGACGATCTCCTTCTGCAACATTGGCTCGCCCCCGGTCAGCAGCACCAGAGGGGCCCCCAGCCGCCTCACCTCGGCCAGGACCGCCTCCAGCGACATCTCGCTGCCGCCGTAGAACGAAAAGGCGCTGTCGCAATAACCGCAGCGCAGGTCGCATCCGGTGGTGCGAACCAGGGTGCAGGGCAGGCCCGCATACTGGGTCTCGCCCTGCACGCTGGCATATATTTCGGTGATTCTCATGATTTTGGTGCCTGAGCGGAGGAAGAATATAGGATCGCGCCGCCCATGGGTGCGCTGCCGACCAAAGAGATCCCGATCCTCACCAAAGATGGCCTGACCCTTCACGGGGAATGGTGGCAGCCGGTCGGCAAGGCCCGCGGCGTCGTGGTCCTGATTCACGGCTTCAGCGCGCACTGTGCCAACTTCCGCCATGTGGCCCAGGCGCTGGCGGACGCCGGGGTGGCCACGCTGATGTTTGACTCGCGGGGCCACGGACGCTCGCAGGGGCGGCGTGGCTTTGTGAGGCGGTTCACCGACTACAGCGATGATCTGGGTCTGGTCCTGGCCACCGCCCGGGCCGAGGTGCCGGGTGTGCCGGTGGCGCTGCTTGGCCACAGTCAGGGGGGAACGGTGGCGCTCGATTACCTGATATCGGGGCACGGTTCAGTCGATGCCCTGGTTCTGGCGGCGCCCTGGCTGGCCCTGAAGTTGAAGGTGCCGGTGATCAAGCTGATCCTGTCGCGGCTGATGGGCCAGATCTGGCCGACGTTGACCATGGGGAACGAGATCCTCCCCGAAACGGTGTCGCGCAATCCCGAGGTGCTGGCTGGCTGGCAGACCGATACGTTGATCCATCACGTGGCGACGCCGCGCTGGTTCAACGAGGTACGACTGGCCCAGACCCGCATCATCGCCCAGCCAGG
>DATLVT010000181.1:0-7541 GCA_035577105.1 Polyangia bacterium | reverse complement strand
CCCTGGACGGGCGCCTGGACGGGCGCCTGGAGGTCCGCCAGCGCCAGGACGAGCTGGGCGTCCTCGGCGCGTCGGATCCTCGCCGCCGCGCTCGCCGCCACGCCCGCCGCCACCGGGCGCGCGCGTCACCATCCAACCTTCGCCGCCGGCGGGGACGTCGCGCCGCTCGGGCTCGCGCTCGCCACGGCGCGAATCGTTGCCGGCAAACTTGTTACCGGTGGGACGACCGCCACCGCCGCTGGCGCCGGGAGCACCGCCGCCGCCACCGGGGCGACCCCCTCCACCGCCACCACCGCCGCCGCCGGATCGGCCGCCCCGATCGCCCGCACCCGGGCGACCACCGCGTCCACCACGATCGCGCGCGCGATCGCCGCCGCCTTCGCGACGGGGCAAAAGATCGACGACATAGTAAAAATCACCCTGCTTTTTCGCCTGCGCCGGCGGATTTTCGCCGCTGAGGACGCGCACCAGACGGACGTTGTCGGCACGGTCACGCAACACTTCCAGCGCTTCCAGCAAGCGCGCCAGCCGGTCGCCCTGGATATTCATGGCCGCCTCGATGGCCGGCCCCGACGGATCGGGTTCGGCAGGCGCCGCCTCGGCGGCAGGCGCCGCCTCGCTGGACGAAGCATCCTCGGACGGACCGTCCCCCGAGGGGGCACCGTCGTCGCTGGCCGCGGCGTCGAGAGGCGGGCCTCCTTCGGATTCTTCGTTGGCCTCGGCCTGGGCCTCCTCTTGCGCCTCGGCCTGGGTCTGGGCCTCGGCCTCGGCGTCAGGTGGGCTATCCGCGGCCGGGCCAGTGCCGGCGTCAGCCGCCTCAGAGGGCTGGTCGGTGCCTTCTCCTGTCGCTCCGGTCGCGTCGGCCGACGCCGCTTCGACGGTGGCCTCTGAAGGTGGCCCTTCGTTGCCCTCGGCAGCCGCGGACGGCTCACCTTCGGCGGCGGTGGCTTCGACCGCCGGGCGCTCTGGGGCCGGCTTGGGTGCGGGACGGAGCGCGCGCCGGATCTGGGCCGCCTCTCTCAGGACGATGCCCGAAAACTCGGTGATGGTCTTCATGAAATGCGCTCCGGAATCAAACGAGCCATGAACGACGCGGAGGGCAGCGACAGCCGTTGTTCACCGCTGCCCTCCTACTGGCGGCCTCCCGAAAAACCGGTCGGCCCGTCGTTCGTTTGCGTCGTGCGTTTACTTCTTGGTAGCCGCTTCGAGCTTCTTGAAATCCTCTTCGGCGTTCTTGGTCAGCTCGTAGTTATCGAGGTCCTTGTGACACTGCTCGCAGGTGAACTTTTCCTTGTTCGCCTTGGCCTTGTTCACCATTTCCTTCATCACCTTCTTCGCCTCGGCGCGGCCACCCTTGGCGCAAGCCTTGGCGGTGACGGAGTCGCCCTTGGTGGCGATGGTGCATTTCACGTCATCCTTGGCGCTGGCCAGGCCGATGGGCAGGGCCACAGTGAAGAGAGCGGCGAGCAAGAATCGGTTCAGATTGCGGGTCATATCTCCTCCTTCGTGTCACTCCGAATGCGGACGGCGCCGTCGGGGCAAGCGCTTATATCGTAGACGGCGGCCGGGGCACAATCATTCGTCGCTAATCGCCCAACTTTCCCGGGATCGGATTCTTTTGGGCGACGCGGCATTCGTATATAGTCCCCCGCACGATGGCATACACTTTAGCAAGGAAGGCGGTTCTAGGGATCGCAGCGCTGGTTCCTGCGCTGTGGCTTTCGGTCGGCGCGGCGCAAGCCCAGACGGAGCCCAAGCTGTTCCAGCTCGAGCTGGGCGCCACTGTAGGCGGCCATTTCTTTGCCAAGGATCTCGAGCTGGGCGTCGCCGACGATCCCAGCTTGCCTTCGCCCAAGACGTCCGTCCTGTTCGGATTGCGGGCCGGCGTCGCCGTTCACCCGATGATCTCCCTGGAACTGGAGAGCGTCGGCATCCCCAGCTCGGACAGCAAACACGACTACACGCTGTTCATCGTCGGCTGGCGCGCCCACGTGCTGGTGAACCTGCTGCAGGGGCGCCTCCTGCAAGGCAAGCTGACGCCGTTCGTGCTGGCCGGCGCCGGCTTCCTGAGCGTGGTCAAGACGGAAGGAACCGCCTACGACGAGATCAAGAAGGACACTGACCCCGCCTACCACGTCGGCGTCGGCGCGCGCTATCGCCTGAACGCGCTGCTGGCCCTGCGTCTGGACGGCCGCGTGCTGGCGGTGCCAAACACCAGCGCGAAGGGTCTCTCTCCCGATTTTGAATTGATGGCTGGCCTCTCGGTGTTCCTGGGCGGAAGGCAGCGGACGGAAGCGCCGTCAGCGCCGGTCGTCGTCAAGGACACCGACCACGACGACATTCCCGACAACATCGACAAGTGCCCGAACGAGCCGGAAGACAAAGACGGCTTCCAGGACGACGACGGTTGCCCCGATCCCGACAATGACGGCGACGGCATCCCCGACGAAAAAGACAAATGCCCGAACGAGGCCGAGACCAAGAACGGCATCGACGACGAAGACGGCTGCCCCGAAGACGACAAGGACGGCGACGGCATCGTCGGCAGCAAGGACAAATGCCCGAACGAGCCGGAAGACAAGGACGGTTTCCAGGACGACGACGGTTGCCCTGACCCGGACAATGACGCCGACGGCATCCCCGATGCCCAGGACAAGTGCCCGAACGAACCGGAGACCAAGAACGGTTTCCAGGACGAGGACGGGTGCCCGGATCAGGTCCCCGCGGCGGTCGCCAAGTTCACCGGCGTCATCACCGGCATCACCTTCAAGGTCAAGTCGGCGGACATTCGCCCGTCTTCGTTCTCGCTGCTCAAGCGGGCCGTCCAGGTCATGAAGGACTATCCGACGGTGCGCATCGAGATCTCGGGACACACCTCGGACGAAGGCAAGCGCGACTTCAACATGAAGCTGTCGAAGGAGCGGGCCGATTCGGTGAAGGCCTATCTGGTGTCGGCGGGGGTCGAGGAGAATCGCGTCACCACCGTCGGCTACGGTCCGGACAAACCCATCGCCGACAACAAGAGCAAGGGCGGCAAGGAAAAGAACCGACGGATCGAATTCCGCCTGGTCTCGCAAGCGGGCGACTCGGCGGGGGCGGACGCGCCGATGCCCGCGCCGTCGACGTCAGCGCCGGCGCCCGAGCCGACGCCGCCCGCCACCGGGCCGACCCGGGTCAAGAGCAAGGATGCCGGCAAGGACGCCCCGCCCAAGGGCGAGATCTTGCCGCCCGAGACGACCAAGAAGCGCGGACTGACGTCGCCGGCGCCCGCGCCGGCGAAAGAAGGCGCGACCGCCAAGCCGTAAGGCTGTCGATAGCCGCCAGACAGCGAAAGACAGCCGAGCGCAGAGCCGGGAAGCTACTTCGCCAGCGACGGGAAGACGGGGCAGCCGTGCGGATAGAGACGGGCGTGCTCGTGCCCGTCTTGCTGGCCCTGGTCCAGACCTTGACCCTGGCCCTGGCCGCCGGCGGGCGCTGGATCGCGACAGCGGTCGCTCTCCTCACAGGAGACCAGGCGGTCGATGGCCAGGTTACGACTGGCGTTCACTGAACGCTGGAAGTGCGGGCAGAAGACCACCACCCGCAGAGATTGGGACCGAAGCACAGGGGCAGGTTACCACGCGGGTCAGCGGTCAGCCGTCTCCGTTGAGGCTGAGATTGGTCTCGACCGGCTGCGCGTAATCGATGCCGGGGATCTCGAAGCCGAACAGCGAGCGGAACTCCTGCTTGAAACCGGCGTAGTCGGTGAGGGTGAGGAGATTTTCGGAGGTGACCTGATCCCACAGCGCCTCGGTGGCCTTCTGCACATCGGGATCCATCTCCCAGTCGTCGACGCGGATGCGCCCGGCGGCGTCCAGGACCGGCGTGCGCCCCGGCCCCAGGTGGGTCTCGAACAGCCGGAGAATCTGGGCGGCGGTGCCTTCGTGCTTTCCCTTCGCCTTCATCACCTTGTAAAGGATGCTGATGTAAAGCGGTACCACCGGGATGGCCGCCGAGGCCTGGGTGACCAGCGCCTTGTTGACGCTGACGTAGGCGCCGCCACCGAACTGTTCGCGCATCGTGCGGTCCAGCGAGAGCGCCGTCTCTTCGAGGTGCTCCTTGGCCTTGCCGATGGTTCCCGACCGGTAGATCGGATAGGTCAACACCGGGCCCACATAGCTGTAAGCCACGGTCCGGCAACCTTTGGCGACCACGCCGGCGTCGATCAGGGCGCGCATCCACAGCTCCCAGTCCTCGCCCCCCATCACCTTGCGGGTCGCTTCGATGTCGGCTTCCGTGGCGGGCGTCAGCTCGACGGTGGTCAGCTGGTCGTTCATCAGGTTGATCGTCTTGTTTCGGTAGACCTCGCCCAGCGGTTTCAGCACGGACATGTACCCGACGCCGGTGCTCGGATCGACACGCTTGGGGCTGGCCAGGCTGTAAACGACGCAGTCCAGCTTGGCCTTGCGTTCTTGCAACAGCTTGATGGTCTGCTGCTTGATCTCGTCGCTGTAAGCGTCGCCGTTGATGGCGGTGATCGATCGGCCGGCTGTCCGGGCCAACCGGCCGGCCACCGCCATGTTGTACCAGCCAGCCGAGGCCGATTTTTCGCCCTGGGCCGGCCGCTCCAGGCAGACGCCCACCGCGCGGGCGCCATAGCCGAACACCGTCGCCAGCAAGCTGGACAGGCCGTAGCCGGTGCTGGAGCCGATGACCAGCGCATCGTTCATGCCCCGTCCAGGCGCGCCCCGGCTCATGAGGTCGACCTGCGCTTGCACGTTGGTGGCGCACCCGTCCGGGTGGGCATTGAGGCAGATGAAACCCCGGATGCGCGGAACGATGACTTGAAGAGACATCGGTCCTTCCTGCCAGTGGAAAAAACCACAGTCAAGTCGCCGGCGAGGCAAGTTCCCCGAAGCGGGTAACTTGTGCCCCCGGTTGGCGTGCTTAGGTTCCTGGCATGGACCCGAAAAACATCAAACGTATTTTGGTTCCCACGGACTTTTCCGACTCGTCTCGAGAGGCGGTCAACACGGCGGTGGCCTTCGCCAGGGCGTTTTCAGCGCAGATCCAGCTGGTTCACGTCATCGTCGAGCCCATCTATCCGTTGCCGGCGCCGCTGGAGGTGGTGACCCTGCCCGTCGACGTCGAGCGGGTCTACGCCGAGGTCGACAAGCAGCTGAGCGCCGAGGCCGAGCGCGTGAGCAGCACCGGCGTGTCGTGCGAGAGGCTGGTGCTGAACGGGCGACCGCACGTCGAGATCGTTTCTCACGCCGACAAGAATGGTGTGCATTTGATCGTCATAGGCTCACACGGCCGCTCCGGCATCACCCACGCCATCCTGGGCAGCGTGGCAGAGCGCGTGGTTCATCGCGCCCACTGCCCGGTGCTGGTGGTCCCCGCCCCGCGCGCGACCGGCAAGAGCGAACCGCCCGCTACAAGTCGATCACGGTGACGCCGTCGCCGCCCTGGCCTTTGCCGCCGGGTTGAAATCGGCGCACGTAATGCGAGCGTGACAGGTGCTCGCGCACGGCCTTGCGCAAGGCGCCTGTGCCGTGCCCGTGAATGACGAAGACCGGTGAGCGTCCGTCCAGGGCGGCACGGTCGAGAAAGGACTCCATCCGTGCGACCGCCTCATCGACGCGTTCGCCCCGCAGATCAAGGGTGGTGGCGGCGGTGGGGAATGACAGCGCCAGCGCATCGAGGTCGGAAGGCGGCGACGAGGATGCCGGCGATGACGTTGGCGCGGGTGATGACCGTGGCGCCGATAAACGCCCGGCGCTGCCAGCGACCCGCTTGTCGATGGGCCGCGTGCCCCCTGCCCCCAGCGAGGCGGCTTCCACGTCCAGGGTGATGGCGCCAACGGTGACCTTCACGCGCCCGCGCGCGTCGGGGAGCTTGACCACGATGCCATCGGCGTCCATGGCTGGCACGTGAACGCGCGCCCCCACGGCCAGCGGCGGCGGCGCCGCGACGGAGGGCTCGTCGGCCGGGAATTTCTGCAGCGCGGTCTGGGCCGCCTGGGTCAACGTCAGGCGCGCCTCCTCGGCGGCCCGGGCGGTGCCCGCCTGCTGGGCGTCGCGCACGATGGCGCGCAACGATTCGCGCGCTTCACGCACGGATTCTTCGATGGCGGCGCGCGAATGCCGGGCCAGTTCCTTCTCCCGGCGCTGCAGCGCCTCGGCCGCCTGGCGCTGCTCGGCCTCGCTGGCGGCCAGCGCCTCTCGGGCCTCGGTGAGCTGCGCCGTCTCGTCGCGCAGCGCTGCCTCGCGCGCCTCCAGGTTGGCGATGACCTCTTCCAGGCCGACGCTGGCGTCGCCGGCCAGCGCCCGCGCCCGCGCCAGCAGCTCGTCGGGCAACCCCATGCGCTGGGCGATGTCCAGGGCGTAGGAGCGACCGGGCGTCCCCGTCTTGAGGCGAAACGTGGGGCGAAGGTGTTCGGGATCGTATTCCATGCCGGCGTTGCGGAAACGGGCGTCCTCTTCGGCCAGGCCCTTCAGACCGTCGTAATGCGTGGTGATGATGGTCAGGCCGGGCGCCTCGGCCAGGCGCTCGGCGGTGGCCCGGGCCAGGGCCGCGCCCTGTTCGGGGTTGGTCCCGGCCATCAGCTCGTCCAGCAGGACCAGCGCCCGACGCCCCGACCCCACGGCGGCGCGGGCCAGGGTCTCGACCAGGTTCTGCAGGTGCGCCGAGAACGTCGACAGGTCGCCCATCACCGACTGGCGATCGCCGACGTCGGCCAGCACGTCGTCGAAGAACCCCACCTCCCCGCCTGGATCCGCCGGCACCAGCATGCCAGCCCGGGCCAGCAGCGCCGCCATCCCGACCGTCTTCAGCAGCACGGTCTTGCCGCCCGCGTTCGGTCCGCTGATGATCAGCACCTTGGCGCCCGCCGAACCGTCGCCGGCCAGGGACACGTCGTTGGCCACCACGGGAAACTTTTGCTCGATGCCCCGCAGAACCAGCAGCGGGTGGCGCGCCCGCGACAGCGTCACGCGGGCGGCGTCGCTGATCGCCGGCGGCCAGCCGTCGTAGGCCACGCCCAGGCGGGCCTTGGCCGCGGTGACGTCCAGCGCGGTCAGAACCTGGGCGTTGTCCCGCAGTGCCGGACCGGCCTGGGCCACCTGTCGCGCCAGCTGCTCCAGGATGCGGTGGATCTCGCGCTGGATCTCCAGGTCAGCCAGCTTGAGACGGTTGTTCATCACCACCAGGGCGGTCGGTTCGACAAAGACGGTCTCGCCGGTCCGCGAGGTGTCGTGCACGATTCCCAGGCCCAGCGACTTGGCCGACGCTCGCAGGGGCAGCACATAGCGATCGCCGCGCATCGTGACGAACTGGTCCTGCAAGACGCTGGCGAATTCATCGCCGCGCATCAGTTCGTCGGCGGTGCTGCGCACGCGCGCCGACAGCGATTCGCGTTCGCGCCGCAGGCGGGCCAGCTCGGGCGACACGCTGTCGCGGATGTCGCCCGCGGCATCGAAGGTGGCCCGGATCTCCGTCGCCAGCGCCGCGAACGCCGTCAAGACGGCGGCCCGCGCGGCGGACAGCGGCGCGCGCTGGGC
>DATLVT010000180.1:0-2070 GCA_035577105.1 Polyangia bacterium | reverse complement strand
CCGCTGCGCCAGCTCGGACAGCCCGACCTGTTGCAGCTCGACCACCACCAGGCCGATCAGCGTGAAGCCGAGGTAGCTGCCCCCATAAGGAAGCAGGTGCGGGTTGGCCGCCGCCCCCACGAACCGCGAGAAGAAGACCAGCGACACCGCGGCGAAGGCGAAGCTGAGGCCGCGCAGAAGAAACGACAGGCGGTAGCCGGAGCGAGAGAGAAATTCCCGGCGGGCATACGCCCACAGCACGCGGGCGAACCAGACGGCGCCGCCGGGCGTTGTCGCCGGCGCCGCCGGGAAGAGGGACGACGGGCCGGTCACAGGCCCAGCTCCACTTCGATGCGATCGGGCGCGCTCTCGCCCGTGAGGCGCCCGCCCTCGAGAAACAGCACCCGATCGGCCATGGCTCGCGCCTCGCCGGGATCGTTGCTGCACAGAACGGCGGTGCGCCCGCCAGCCCGCACCGTCTCGTCGCGCAGGAACACCCGCAGATCGCGGGCCCCGCGCGGGTCCAGACCCAGCGTCGGCTCGTCCAGCAAAAGGACGCGCGGCGTCCCCAGAAGGCCGCGGGCGATGGCCAGGCGCTGGCGCATCCCGCGCGAGTACTCGCGATAGCGGCGGTCGGCCGCCGGGCCCAGGCCCACCCGCTGCAGCAGCTGGTCGATGCGGGGGCGGGCGACGGCGGCGGACAGGCCGTGCAGCGCCGCGAAGAAAGCCAGGTTCTCGCGCCCGGAGACCGTCCATGAAAAGCTGCGCTCGTCGCCCACCACGAACGAGGCCCGCCGGCGCAGCTCGTTGTTGTCTCCGGCGGCGCTGGCGCCATCGACGGTGGCCGTCCCTTCGGTCGGGGTCAGAAGGCCGCCCAGCACCCGCAGCAACGTCGACTTGCCGGCGCCGTTCGGTCCCATGATGCAGACGATCTCGCCTTGCCGGACCGAGAACGAAACGCCAGCCAGCGCCGTCACCGGCGGTCCGAACAGCCGCCCCCGCAAGAGGTCGTGCACGCTGCTCGGCGGCCGGAAGACCTTGGTCAAGCCGTCGACGACGATGATGTCACTGCTCATGAAGGCTTGGGGAAGAACGTCACGGCGTCGCCAGCGGCGCGCCGCCGCGCTGGTACTTGACCACGGCGGCCTGGTGCTCGGCCACCGTCTTCGAGAAGTAGTGCGTGCCGTCATTGCGCGACACGAAGTACAGGAACGGGGTGTGGTCGGGCGCCATCACCGCCTCCAGCGCCGCCCGCCCCGGGTTGGCGATGGGCCCGGGCGGCAGCCCTTCGTGCGTGTAGGTGTTGAAGGGGTTCTCCCGGTCGTCCAGGTGGATGCGCCGGATGCGCCCGTCCCATTTCAGACAGGCCGCCGACCGGGGCAGCCCCACCGTGCAGCCATAGATGATGGTGGGGTCGGTCTGCAGCAGCTTGGGGACGAACGACGGAAAGCGGAGCCGGTTGATGAAGACCTGGGCGATGCGCGGCCGCTCCTGCGGCTGGCCGGTCTCTTTCTCGACGATGGAGGCCAGGATGACGATCTTGTAGTCGTCGAAGCCCAGCGTGTTCTTCAGATCGACCACGCCCTTGGCGTGCGCGGCGCGCAGCTCCTCGAACACCTGGCGATGGCGCCGCACCATGGGGATGAGGGCGCGCGCCGCCGGCGTGCGCGGCCGCAGCTTGTAGGTGTCGGGGAAGAGGTAGCCCTCGAGCGAGGCGCCCGGCAGCCCCAGGCCCGCGACGAAGCTCGCGTCCGTCGCGCGCATGATGATCTCGGCCTTGCCCGCGATGCCGGCCGCGTCGAGGATCTCGGCGATCTCGACCAGGTTCTTGCCCTCGGGGATCGTCACGGCCACCAGCTCGTCGGCGGCGCCCTTGACGAGCGCCTCGAGGATCTGGCGGGGCGTCACGGGCGCCGCGAGCACGTAGCGGCCCGCCTTGAAGCGCCCCGCGACGCCGCGCTGGCCGGCGTAGAGCCTGAAGACGAGCGGTCGGTCGATGAGCCCCGCGGCGAACAGCCGGTCGGCGACGTCGTGGGCGGTCGCCCCCTTCGGGATCTCGACCTCGACGTGGCCCTGCGCCGTGCCCGAGGC
>DATLVT010000179.1:0-5095 GCA_035577105.1 Polyangia bacterium | reverse complement strand
GCTACATGACCTGGTTCCGCGTCGGCTCGCGCCACGAGGACGAACCGGCCGGGCAGACCGGCCTGGCGCACCTGTTCGAACACCTGATGTTCACGCAGACCAGGAACCAGAAGGCGGGCGCCTTCGACGCCTTCATCGAAGAAGCGGGCGGCAGCGCCAACGCCATGACGTACTACGATTTCACCGCGTACATGGACGACGTCCCGCCTGAAGGGCTGGCCATGGCGGTGCAGCTGGAAGCGGATCGCATGGTGAACCTGGATCTGCGCAAGAAACAGGTCGACACGGAACGCGACGTCGTCATCGAGGAGCGGCTGTCGTCGGTCGAGGACAGCGTCGACGGCATGCTGGACGAGATGGTTCACCAGCAGGCCTTCCGCCAGCACCCCTACCGCTGGCCGGTGATCGGCTGGATGAAGGACATCAAGGCCGCCACCACCGAAAGCGCCGGCGCGTTCTATCGGCGGTTCTACGCCCCCAACAACGCCGTGGTCGTGGTGACCGGAAAACTGGACCCGGAGGCGACGGTGCAGCTGATCGCCAGCCACTATGGAGCGATCCCGCCGTCGCCGAATCTGCCGGCCGACATCATCGCCCCGGAGCGGGCGCCGGCGACCGAGGTGCGATCCGTGACCAAGCGACCGGTCCCCGCCGATCGCTTCGTGCTGGCCTTCCCGGCCGCCAGCCTGGGCGATCGGGATCGGGCCGCCTACGACGTCATCAACGAGATCTTGCTGGAAGGACCCTCGTCCCGCCTTTACCGCACGCTTGTCGTGGAGAAAGAGATCGCCTCGTCGGTGAACGGACATGTCGAGCTGACCAAGGACCCCGGCCTGTACGCCATCTGGGTTCAGATGATCAAGGGACACGCCGCCGAGGAGGCCGAGGCGCTGGTGCTGGCCGAGCTGGGCCGCCTGGGCAAGACCCCGGTCCCGCCCGCCGAGCTGGAAAAAGCCAAGGCGCGCCTGGAGACCGGGTTCTGGCGCCAGCTTTCGTCCAGCCACGGGCGCGCCGAGCTGCTGGGAAATTTCGAGGTGGCTTGCGGTGATTTCCGGCGGCTGTTTCAGCGCGCCGGCGAATACGCACAGGTCACGGCCGCCGACGTCAAGCGCGTGGCGGCGGCCTACCTGGGTACGGGGGCGCGCTCGATCGTCATCGCCCGACCAAGAACAACGGGGCGCGGCGACGTCCCGGGAGCGTCATGATTGGCGGCTTTGCTCCCATTCTTGTTCTGGTGGCGACGGTGACGACGGTGACGCCACCGCCGGCGCCCGCGACCACCGCAGTCGCCCTGGGCGTGCCGGCCGCCGCGCGCTTTGCCGGACCGGGCGGATCGCTGGTGATCGTCGAACACAACGGCAGTGTCCCGCTGGTGCATCTGGTGGTGGCGGCCCGGTCGGGCTCGGCCAGCGATCCCCGCCACCGTGAAGGGATGACCGACCTGTCGGCCGAGCTGGCCCGGCGCGGGGCAGGCAAGCGAAACCGCGAAGAGATCGACGCCGCCCTGGATGCGCTGGGCGCGACGGTCCAGGTGCAAACCGACGTCGATTCGGTGCGTTTTGAAGGCGAAGTCCTCAGCCGCAACCTGGACGCCCTGCTGGCCATCCTGGCCGACATCATCCTGCGGCCGCAGTTCGCTCCAGCCGAGCTGGCCCGCACGCGGCGCGAGCTGCTGGCGCGGATCGAAGAGGCCCGCACGGATGATCACGCGCTGTGCGCGAGGTTCTTCGCGCGGAACCTTTACAGCGACCACCCGTACGGTCACCCGCCGGAAGGGACGCGCACCGGCCTGGAATCGCTGACCGCCGCAGAGCTGGCCGCGCATTTCAAGCGGTTGTTCGTGGGCAGCAACCTGGTGTTCGCCGCGGCCGGCGACATACAGCCCGCCGACCTGGCGGCGCGCCTGGGCCGCGCCTTTGGCGATCTGCGCGCCGGCCCGGCCCCCGCGCCGATGCCGCTGGTCTTGCGAGAGCCGCCCGCCCCGGCCGGCTGGCGCATCCAGCTGGTCGACAAACCCGATCGTCAGCAGACCCAGCTGATGTTCGGTCACGCCGCCCCCCGCGCCACCGATCCCGATTTTGTGCCGCTGGCGGTGGGCCTGGCCGCCTTCGGCGGGCACGGCATGAACGCCACGCTGATGAACGAAGTGCGCACCAAGCGCGGCTACGCGTACGGCGCTTACCTGACCCTGGACAAACACCGCGGTCCGTCGGCGGCGGCCGGGTGGGTCTTCTCCGGCAACGACAAGGCCGTCCCCACGTTGAAGCTGGTCCTGCGCCTTTACGTCACGCTGATGCAAAAAGGCCTGTCCGCCGAACGCGTCGATTTCTTCAAACGATTCGTGGCGGGTTCTTACGCCGCCGAGATCGACGCGCCCGAGCAGCGCCTGGCCGCGCGGGTCGACGCCGAGATGGTCGGACTGCCAGCCGACTACGTCGACAGCTATCCCGATCAGGTCCGTGCCGTGACGCCGAAACAGGTCAACGCCGCGCTGACCCGCCACGTCCATGCCCGTGATCTGGCCATCACCATGGTGTCGACCGCGTCGGTGATGAAGCGCCTGCTGACCGCCGCCAACATAAAAGAGAGCGCCATCGACGTCGTCTCGTTCGACGCGTACTAGGTGACGCGCATCTGGTGATAACGTCGCGCCGTGAGCACCGACGACGACCGAATCGATGAACGTGTGCTGGGCCAGGGCAAATACCTCCAGCTGGTGGAGCGGGCCGGCTGGGAGTTCGTCCACCGCTTCGCCTGCACCGGCGTCGTCATCATCGTGGCCATCACCGATGACGATCACCTGGTGCTGGTCGAGCAGCTCCGGCCCGCCGTCGGCCGGCGGGTGCTCGAGCTGCCGGCCGGGTTGGTCGGGGACACCGCCACCTGGCGCGGCGAGGCCCTGGTCGACGCCGCCCGCCGCGAGTTGGTCGAGGAGACCGGCTGGCAGGCAACCACCATGACCCGCCTGGCCGAGTCGCCCACTGCCGTCGGCTTTTCGTCGGAACGGCTGACCTTTTTTGCAGCCAGTGGTCTGACCAAGGTCGGCCCCGGCGGCGGCGATGAAACGGAAGACATCGTGGTTCACGAGGTCGCTCGGGCCGAGCTGCCTTCGTTTGTGGCGCGCAAAGAGCAGGAAGGGTTGCTGGTCGACTACAAGATTTTTGCGGGTTTGTACCTAGCGAAAGCGCACAGCCCCTGAGCCATTTCCCGGGCCTGTTTTCTGACCGGGGCCGACGTGTTACCGTACTGCACCATGAAAAAGAAAACGGCGGCGTTACTCTGGGCAATGGCTTCGATCGTGGGATTCCTGGCGGCAGGCGTGCAAGGCTGCGGCAGCTCGTCCAGCAGCTCGATAACTCCGGCCCAGCGGCAAGACTTCTGCAACAAGGTCTGCGACAAGCTTGTCACGTGCAACCCGGAATTCGCCCCGTTCGCGGCCAGCTGCAAGACCAGCTGCGCCAGCCCATCTTCCGACGGGGGCAGCTCTAGTTCTCCGGGCTCCATGTGCGCGGAAACCAGCGCCAATCTGGACAAGGCCAACGCGTGCCTCTCCAAGAGCTGTGACGAGTTCAGCCCCTGCCTGGAAGCGATCTGCCCGACGACCGGCGGCGGAACCGGCGGAACATCCGGCGGAACGGGCGGAAGGGGTGTCACGGGAACCGGCGGGACGTCCGGCGGAACGGGTGGCGCGACCGGCAGCGACGGGCCCACTGCGGGCACCGGCGGTACCGGCGTCGCTGCGGGCTGCGAGGCCTGCACCAAGTTCGACGCCTGCTGCAGCGCCGTCATCAGCGCGGCGGACGCCGGCAACCCTCAGAGCTGCAACACCGGCTCGACCTGCACTATGGCGATGGGTTCAACCCGCGATTCCGTGGCGATGGCTTGCGCCATGAACCTGCAGACCTTCGCCAATCTGCCCGCCGCCCCGGACGCCTGCAAATAACAGGAACCGCGGCGACGGCGCTCAGGGCGCCGAAGACGTGACGGGCCGACCGGCCCGTCCGTCGTCCGCGCCCAGTCAGTCCTTGCCGACGATCTGGAACCCCGCCGCTCCCAGCGGCGGGCCAGAGTGACACGATAACTGGTCGATGCGGGCTCGCTTCGGAACGCCGAGCCACAGCTCTTCCAGGAATTCTCCTAACATTGCTCGCGCGCCTTCGATCTCGATGGCCAGCGAACCGGGGCCACTGGCCACGAACCCACAGAGCTTCATGCGCGTCGCCAGTCGATAGACGAAGGCGCGAAAACCCACGCCTTCCACCGTGCCGCTGACCTGAATGTTCCAGCGTACCGGCTGGTGTTCCCAGGCGTCCTCTTGAAGAGAGACCGGCTCAAACACGCCATCATCATCGTGACGGTCGCCACCCAGGTCAAGGTGTTCCTGTCCCGGTATTTCCACTTTCTCCCAACCTGGCGGAGCGTCATTGCTGCTGATCGCGCCCTTCCAGGACCGCGCTTGCCCGGCCAGGATCGTTGGTGATCACCCCGTCGACGCCCATGGCCGCCAGCGCTCGCAACGCCACCGGATCGTCGACGGTCCAGACGTTGACCAGGTGACCCTGCCGGTGCCAGCGCCCCACCCTCTCCCGGTCGCACAGGACGAACTCCGGGTGGACGCCGGCCGGACGCAACAACGGAATGGCCCAGGGGCGCCGCAACAGGCGGGGACCCTCGCGCTCGAACAGCAGACCCGCCGGAACCCGCGGCGCCCGCCTTTGCCACAGGAAGATCGCCCGCGGGTGAAACGACGAGACCAGCACCCGCCCTGACGCCGCCGTCCGCTCGACGATGGCCGCCACCCGATCGACCAGCGCTGCCAGAGGCCCCCCCCAGAAACCGCCCGCCTTCAGCTCGATATTGACCAAGAACGGGGCACCGCAGACCTCCAGCGCCTCCTCAAGCGTCGGGATCCGCGCCCCGGAGGTCAGCACCAGCTCGCGCAGCTCCGCATACGGCAGCTCGGCGATGCGCTCTGGGCGGGCGCCCAGGCGAACCAGATCGTCGTCGTGAAAGACCATGACCTCGCCGGTGGCGCAACAAAGAACGTCCAGCTCGACGCCGTCGGCGCCGTCGCTGACCGCGCGCTGGAACGCCG
>DATLVT010000178.1:0-5852 GCA_035577105.1 Polyangia bacterium | reverse complement strand
TATTCAAAGCCAGATTCCATCGACGCGCTGCTGGACACCGTCGTCGCGCGCGTGCTGGACCAGGTCGGTTTGCCCAATAACCTGATGCCTCGCTGGGGCGAAGGCGTCGAAGCGACAGGAGCCAGGAAATGAGCGTCGATCGTTCCGTTGCTGCCGCGGCCGGCGCCGTGGCGTCCGTGCCTGTGAATTCAGCGGAAGACCTGTTCGCGCTGGGCCGCAAGGCCAGCGAGGCGCGGCGAGCGCTGCACGGCGATCGGGCGACGTTCATTCGATCAAAGCGCCTGGTCCCCGGGGGCGCCTGGCGCGGACCGCGCGACGCTGCGCTGTCTTATGTCGAGGAGGATGATCTGGCGGCGCTGGGCGGCTGGCCCGCCGCGCGGGACGCCGGCATCAAGCTGGTGGTGGGCGGGCGTTCTTTCGAGGCGCACCAGGCCGCTCAGGCCGACGGGGCGCGGTCGCTGTGGCGGCTGCCTTATCGCGTGGGCGAGGACGAAGCCTCTCGCCTGCAGCGCATCGCCGCGCTGAACGCCGTCGCTGCGCGCGATTGTCTGCTGTGGGGCGTCCTTCCGACGCCGGAGGGCGAACCGCATGGCCTGGACACCCTGCGCTTCATGGCCCTGTGCCGGCTGGGATTGCCGGCGGTGCCGCACCTGCTGGCCGACGTCGCCGCGCTGGGGCCGCGCCTGGCGCAGATGAGCTTTGGCTTCGGCGCCGACGAGCTGTTCGGTCCCATCGTTTCGGAGCGGGCGCTGCGCCTGGGCGACAACGCCCGCAACCCGGCCATGACCCGCAAGGAGGCAGGCATCTTGCTGCGCGGCGCCGGTCTGGTGCCCTGCGAGCGTCTGGCGGGCGACGTCCTTGATGAGGTGACACCGTGAGCGAGCCCTTGCCTTCGTCCGCCTTCGCCGACATTCGCGACAAGGTGCGCGCCGGCCAGCCGCTGTCCTTCGATGACGGCATGACCCTGTACCATCACCCCAACCTGATCGACGTCGCCGCGCTGGCCAACGAGGTGCGCGAGCGGCTGCACGGTGACCGCACGTACTTCAACCGCAACCTGCACATCAACGCCACCAACGTGTGCGTGGCCAGCTGCATGTTCTGCTCGTTCGCCCGCCTCAAGGAAGGCGACACCGGCGCCTACACCATGACCCACGCCGAGGCCTGGGGAAAACTGCAGGGCCGTCTGGACGCCGGCGATCCCATCACGGAGATCCACATCGTCAACGGCCTGCACGACGGCCTGCCCTTCGACTACTACACCGAGCTGCTGGCCGGTTTGAAACGCCTCAAGCCCTCGATCCACCTCAAGGCCTTCACCGCGGTGGAGATCTTCTACTTTCACAAGCACTTCGGCATGCCCATCGCCGACGTGCTGGAACGCCTGCGCGCCGCCGGCCTCGATTCGATCCCGGGCGGCGGCGCCGAGATCTTCGCCCCGCGCGTGCGCAAGAAGATCTGCGACGACAAGTGCACGGCCGACGAGTGGCTGGAGGTGCACCGCACCGCCCACCGCATGGGCCTGCGTTCCAACTGCACCATGCTGTACGGGACCATCGAAGGCCCCGAGGATCGCGTCGACCACATGCTGCGCCTGCGCGCGCTGCAGGACGAGACGGGCGGCTTTCAGACGTTCATCCCGCTGGCCTTTCACCCTGACAACAACGCGCTGATGAAGCTGCCGGCGCCCACCGGCGTGGAGGATCTGCGCACCTACGCCGTGGCGCGGTTGATGCTGAACAACATCCCCCACATCAAGGCCTACTGGATCATGCTGGGGATCAAGACCGCCCAGACCGCGCTCTGGTTCGGCGCCGACGATCTGGACGGCACCGTGCAGGAGGAAAAGATCTATCACATGGCCGGCGCCGAGACGCCGCAGGCCATGACGCCGGTCGAGATCGTCCGCATCATTCAGAACGCCGGCCGCACGCCGGTGGAGCGCGACACGCTGTACAACGTGATCGCCGAAGGCGACGCGCTGGCGCCGCAGAAACCGTTCCGGCGCGACGTGCGCCGTCGTGCCCTGGAGGTGGTGTCGTGAGACGAATCAAGCTGGCCGCGGTGTCGTTCCTGAACGCGCGTCCCATCACCTACGGCCTCGAACGCGGCCTGGGTGAATCGCGCTTTGATCTGTCATTCGATCTGCCGTCACGCTGCGCGGACGCCCTGCGCAGCGGCGCTGTTGACCTGGCCCTGATCCCGACCGCCAGCTACGGCGAAAGCCAGAGCGTCATCGCCGACCTGCGCGCCGTCCCCGGCATCGCGGTGGCCAGCTTTGGCGCCGTGCGCACCGTCCTGCTGGTGGGCGACGTGCCCATGGACCAGATGACCGACGTGGCCCTGGACGGCGCCTCGCGCAGCTCGGCCCGCCTGCTGCAGCTCCTGTTTCGCGCCAGGGGGCTGACCCCGCGTTATCGCGAGGTCTCGCACGACGAGGTGCTGACCGCGGCGTCGGGAACGACCGGCGCGCTGGTCATCGGCGACGCCGGCTTCGAGGCGGTCGGGCGTTACGCCCACGTCGTCGATCTCGGCGAGGCCTGGCGCGCCCACACCGGGCTGCCCTTTGTCTACGCGCTGTGGGCCGGCCCGGCCGACGTTCTGGGAGCCGAGGAGATCGCGCTGCTCCAACAAAGCCTGGCCGCCGGTCTCACCCACCGCGCCGAGATCGCCCGCGCCTGGGCGGAGGCCCACGGCGGCGCGCCGGCGCTGTACGAGCGCTATCTCACCGACAACATCCGTTATCGCCTGGGCGCCGACGAGCTGTCGGGCGCCGCCGCCTACTTCGATCGCATGCTGGAGGCGGGGATGCTGCCGGCCCGGACGCGCGTGCGGCTGTTCGAGGCGGCCTACGCCCCGGGCGCTGTCCAGACCGCGACGGCGGCGCAACCGGACGCCGCACCTTCGCCTTCGTCCCCCCCGCCGCGCACCGTGGACGCGCTGCTGTCCGACGCCGCCGCCGGTATCCGCCTGTCTCCCGACGACGCCATTCGCCTCTACCAGGAGGCGTCGACACTGGACCTGGGCGCCGCCGCCGACGCTCGCCGCCAGGCGCTGCACCCCGACGGCATCGTCACGTACATCATCGACCGCAACGTCAACTACACCAACGTGTGCGTCACTCGGTGCAAGTTCTGCAACTTCTACCGGCCGCCCGGCAGCAAGGAAGGCTATACGCTGTCGCGCGAGGTGCTGGCCCGCAAGCTTCAGGAGACCGTCGACCTGGGCGGCGTGCAGATCTTGCTGCAGGGAGGGCTGAACCCCGACCTGCCGCTGACCTGGTACGAAGATCTCTTCCGCTGGATGAAGGCGAATTTTCCGCTGGCCATCCACGGCCTGTCGCCCGAGGAGATCCGCTTTATCGCCGAGATCGAGCACATGCCGATCCGCGCGGTGATCGAGCGCCTGATCGCCGCCGGCCTCGACTCGATCCCGGGCGGCGGCGCCGAGGTCCTCGACGACGAGATCCGCCACAAGATCTCGCCCCTCAAATGCACGACCGCCACCTGGATGGAGGTCATGCGCGAGGGGCACGCCCTGGGCCTGCGCACCACGGCGACGATGGTCTTCGGTTTCGGCGAGACCCCGCGCCACCTCACCAACCACCTCGAGACGCTGCGCGCCCTGCAAGACCAGACCGCCGGGTTCACCGCCTTCATCTGCTGGCCGTTCCAGGCCGAGGGGACCCGCCTCAAGCTGCGCGACGACACCACGGCCATGCGCTATCTGCGCGTGTTCGCCCTGGCGCGACTGTACCTGGACAACTTCCCCAGCCTTCAGGTCTCGTGGCCGACCATGGGTCCCGAGGTGGGCCAGGTCGGCCTGCGTTTTGGCGGCAACGACTTCGGCTCGGCGATGATCGAGGAGAACGTGGTGTCGCAGGCCGGCGCCGTCTTCAGCCTGGGCGCCGACGACATCGAACGTTACGTGCGCGCCGCCGGGTTCGAGCCCCGCCGCCGCAACATGCGCTACGAACGCCTGGCGGGGAACTGACAGCAAGGCCCGGTCGATGACCCACGCGCCATCCGCCCGCTCGGCCGCCGCGTCGATGCAACCGCCCGCCGTGGCCCGCCTGATCAGCGCGCGCTGGGTCTATCCGATCGAGCAGCCGCCCATCGCCGACGGCGCCGTCGCCCTGGACGCCGGCGACGTCATCATCGACGTCGGCCGCCGGGCGGACCTGGTGGCGCGCTTTTCCGGCGCGCCGGAGGAGCGCGCCCAGGGGTTGCTGATGCCCGGCCTGGTCAACGCGCACACGCACCTGGAGCTGTCGGCGCTGGCCGGCCTCGGGACGGGCGGCCAGGGGCTGGTGGCCTGGACAGGGACCGTCGTCGACGCGCGCGCCGCCCTGACCCGCGACGCCGTTCAAACCGCCGCCCGCGCCGCCGCGGGCGCCGCCGTCACGCTGGGCACCGCCGCCGTCGGCGACGTCGGCAACACCCTGGATGCGGTGCCTGCCATCGCCGCCGCCGGCCTGCGCGGCATGGTGTTTCACGAGCTGCTCGGCTCGCGCGAGGCGCGCACCGGCGACGCCCTGGCCGACGCCGCCCGCGAGCTGAGCGCGCTCACGGCCGAAGGGGGCGCCTGGCCGGCCGGCGTTGGTTACGTGCCTGCGCCGCACGCGCCGTACTCGGCCAGCGCCGAGCTGCTACGACGGATCTTCAGCACCGCCGCGCGCGCCGGCCTCCCCACGTCCATTCACGTCGCCGAAGACCCCGACGAGCTTGCCTTGCTACGCGATGGAACGGGCCGCTGGCCGGCGGTGCTGGCCGCGCTGGGGGTGTCGCCCGCCTCGCGCACGCCGGGCCTGGGCCCCGTCGCGTACCTGGCCTCGCTGGGCGCGTTCGACACGCCGGCGCCGCCGCTGCTGGTGCACATGGTTCACGCCAGCGACGACGATCGGCAGCGGGCGCGCGCCGCAGGCGCCACCGCCGTGCTGTGCCCGCGCTCGAACCTGCGCATCGGCGGCGTCGTCGCCGACGTGCCGGCGCTGCTGCGCGAGGGGGTGTCCCTGGCCCTGGGCACCGACAGCCTGGCCTCGGCCGATGACCTGTCGCTGTGGGCCGAGATGACGACGCTGCAGGCGCGCTTTCCCGCGCTGCCCGCCACACTGTGGCTGGACGCCGCCGCCCGTGGCGGCGCCGAGGCCCTGCGCCTGCCCGCCTGCGGGGCGCTGGTCGCAGGAAAGCGTCCCGGCCTCCTCGACGTGCTGGTCGACGACGCGCAAGCGCCGCTGGCGTCGCTGGTCCGCAACCCGAAACCGTCCGTGCGCTGGGTGGCGCGCGCATGACCGCCGTGGCCGGCCCCCAGAACCAGCGCCCCGAGCCACCGGCGACGGTGCTGCGCCAGGCGGTGACCTTCGGGCGCATGATCAAGTTCAGCCACACCGTCTTCGCGCTCCCCTTCGCCCTGGCCTCGGCGGCGATCGCCGCGCGCGGGCACGGCCTGCCCTGGCCTCGCCTGGTCGCCATCATCCTGGCCATGGCCGGCGCCCGGACGGCGGCCATGGGTTTCAACCGCATCGTCGATCGCCACATCGACGCCCGCAACCCGCGCACCGCCGCGCGCGAGCTGCCCGCCGGCCACGTCTCGCTGCGGGCCGCCTGGGCGCTGACCCTGATCAGCGCCGCCGTCTTCGTCGGCGCCGCCGCCTATCTGGGCCCGCTGTGCCTGGCGCTGTCACCCGTTGCCCTGGCGCTGCTTTTTGGCTATTCCTTCACCAAACGCTTTACCTTTCTCTGCCACCTGTTCTTGGGCCTGGCCATCGCCGCCGGCCCGGCCGGCGCCTGGATCGCCGTGCGTGGCACCTTCGCCCTGGCGCCGGCCCTGCTGATGCTGGCGGTGGCGTCCTG
>DATLVT010000177.1:0-2366 GCA_035577105.1 Polyangia bacterium | reverse complement strand
TCGCTGCGCCGCCCCCGACCAAGGATCGAATTTCCCATGAAACGACGAGGAAAAGCAATGCGCTCGGGGCGGGCACGGCTTGTGCGACGCCACCGCGCGTCTCACACTGACGCGCGGGAGGTGACGCGATGGCCTTCATTCTACGTTCGCCCCGGTTCGAAGACGGACAGAGCATTCCCCGCCCCCACACCTGCGAGGGGGCGAACACCTCGCCGGCCCTGACCTGGTCGGACGCGCCGGCAGGAACCAAGAGCCTGGCGCTGATCGTCGATGATCCCGACGCGCCCGATCCGGCGGCGCCGAAGACGACCTGGGTGCACTGGGTGGTCTACAACATCCCCGCCACCGCCAGCGCGCTGGCCGAGGCGACCACCAGCGCGGGTCTCCCGCCCGGTGCTCACGAAGGTGTCAATGACTGGAAACGCGTCGGTTACGGCGGACCGTGTCCGCCCATCGGGCGGCATCGCTATTTTCACAAGCTGTACGCGCTGGACGCGGTGCTGCCGGACCTGAACGCGCCGACCAAGGCGGCGCTGGAGCAGGCGATGCGCGGCCACGTGCTTGGACAGGCGCAGCTGGTGGGCACCTTTCAGAAAGGTCAGTAGCGACGGACGACGTGAGGGCCGACGTGGTGCCCGGGCCGGGACCTGCCTATGATGGCGCCGGTCATGATCCGCGTCGCGATTCGGAACCTGCGCGTTCGCTATGGCGAGACGGCCGCCGTCGATCGGGTTGACCTGGAGGTCTTGCCGCAAGAGCTGTTCTTGCTGCTGGGACCAAGCGGCTGCGGCAAGACCACGGTCCTGCGTTCCGTGGCCGGGTTTGTCACGCCGACGGAAGGGACGATTCATTTTGGCGACGACGACGTGACGCGCGTGCCGCCCCACGCCCGCAACGCCGGGATGGTCTTTCAAAGCTTTGCGCTGTGGCCGCACCTGACCGTGGCCGAGAATGTCGCCTTCGGTCTGCGCGAGCAGCGTGTCCCCAGGAACGAGATCACCACCCGCGTCGAGGCAGCGCTGGAATCGACGCACATGCGCGGCTTCGGCCGGCGCCGCATCGACGAGCTGTCGGGGGGGGAGCAGCAGCGGGTGGCCATCGCCCGGGCGCTGGTGGTGCGGCCGCGCTGCTTGCTGCTGGACGAACCGCTGGCCAGCCTGGACGCCAAGCTGCGCCGGTCGATGCGCGAGGAGATCCGCCGCATCTGCAAGTCGTTCGGCCTGACCACGATCTACGTGACCCACGATCAGAAAGAAGCGCTGGCCATCGCCGATCGCGTCGCGGTGATGCAGAAGGGGCGGATCCTGCAGGTGGGGACGCCCAGCGACGTCTACCGGCGGCCACGCTCGCACGCCGTGGCCTCGTTCATCGGCGAGACCAACCTGGTGGCGGGGCGCGTGCTGTCGACGGATGCCGGCGGGATCCGCCTGGACAGCGCGCTGGGCGAGCTGCGCGCGGCGCCCGAGCAGAGCGTGAAGGTTGCCGGTGGCGACAAGGTCTGGCTGGCCATACGACCGGAGTCCTGCCGGCTGCTGGGCGACGCGCAGGGGCCGGCGCCGGCGTCGGCGGGTAGCAACGTCATGCGCGGCCGGCGAACCACCACCGTCTACCTGGGCGAGATCGCCGAGCATCTGCTGATGGTGGGCGAGCAGCCGCTGTCGATCTTCGAGCTGAACCCGGCGCCGGCTGCGCCCCCCGCTTCGACCTCGACCGGCGGCGGCGACCTGGTGTCGGTGCGCCTGGATCCGGCCGACATCGTCCTTCTGCCGTTCGAGGCGGCGCCGGCGCCGGATTCCGTTCGACCATGAACCGCAGCTTGCTGGCGCTGTCGGCGCTGGTCGCGATCATCGTCGTGCCGTTCGTGATTCGCCCGCGGCGTCCGACCCCGGCCGGCACCGACCTGGCCGCCGTCGAACGCCTGGTCATCATCACGCCCCACAACGAGCCTGTTCGCCACGAGTTCGCCCGCGCCTTTCGCGCGTTCATGGCCAGCCAGGGACGGCGCGTGGAGATCGACTGGCGCTCGCCGGGCGGCACGGCGGAGATTGCCCGTTACCTGGCGTCCGAATACACGGCGTCGTTTCAACATTACTGGACGGGGCAATTGCACCGCCCCTGGTCGGCCAAGGTGGCGGGCGGATTCATGGCCTCGTCACCCGCGCCGGCGGCGTCGTCTCCTTCCCCGGCCGCCGGCGACGAAGCGGCGCAGGCTCACCAGGCCTTCCTGGCCTCGGACGTCGGGTGCGGCCTGGATCTGTTGTTTGGCGGCGGCAGCGTCGATCACGTCAGGCACGCCCGCGCCGGCCGGCTGGTCGATGCCGGCGTCGTCGCCGCGCACCCTGAGCTGTTCGGGCCCAGCGCCATTC
>DATLVT010000176.1:0-12379 GCA_035577105.1 Polyangia bacterium | reverse complement strand
CAGCCAATCCCCTCTTCTTCGACGGCGACAACCTGCGGGCGGAGGTGGGCGCCTATCGGGTCAGGGTCAAGAAGGACGAGACCCTTGGTCACGTCCGCGAGCTGGGCCGCGACCTTGAACACCTGGAACGCACCATCGCCGAGCGGCCGCCCCTGCTGGCCAAGAACGGGCGCGCCGTCGTCGACGAGAAGGTGCACGACCTGCTGGACGAGGCGTGGTCACTGACCGCGGATGCGTCGTTCGATCTCGATCGCCGGGCGCTGGCCGGGCGGGCCCTGGCCCTGGGCGCCGCGCTGGACTGGCCGGGCGCAGCCGCGGCGGCGGCCGCCGTCCTGGACGACGTCTTACGTCGCGCCCCGCTGCGCGCCGACGCGGTGATCGCGCGCGCCACGGTTCATCTGCTGACGCGCGATCCGGACAAGGCGGCCCTGCTGGGCGACGCGGCGCTGGCCATCCCGGCGGTGCCGCCGCGCGCCCACTATGTCCTGGGCCGCGCGCTGCTGGCGGGCGGGCGCATCGAACCGGGGCTGTCCGCGCTGCGGAAATTCCTGGAGCGTGATCCCGGCGATCCGCGCGCCCAGCGGCTGGTGTCGACGGGGGGCGCGGAACCCAAGCTGGCCCCCGCGGCCCCGGCCGATCCGTCGCTGATCTTCACCGCCTCGCCCGAGCACGCCGGCCTGGAGAGCGGACCGTTCGATTTTCGCGTCGAGTGGCCGCTGTCCTGGCGGGTGGTGGAATCATCGTCCGATCCCGATACCGGCGCGGTCGTCACCCTCAACACCGGGCGCGTGCTGCTGGAGGATGGAGACGACGCGCGCGGCACCGCCGTCCTGCTGGCCCAGCGGCCCGATTCGCCCGCGGCGCGCGCCGCGCTGGTGAAGAAAGCGGGACGAAACATCTTCCCCGAGGCCCGGCTGAAACCGCTGCCGCCCCTGGTGCCGGGCAGTCGGCGCGAACAGTTCCGCGAAAAAGCGCCCACCGGCGGCCAGCGCCAGGGCGAGGTGACCACCCTCGAGCGCGGCCCCATCGTTTACTTCCTGGTCCTGAACGCGCCCGCCGAGGCCTACCCGAAGCTGAAAGACGAGTACGGCGCGCTGGTGAAGAGCCTCAAGCCCTGCGCCGCGGCAGGGGCCAAGCCTTCGACCAACTGACCCTCGCGATCGTCGGCCGTGGTTATAGAGAACCAGCGCCTGTCGCCCTGGTCAGGGCGGCGGCGGCGATGTTCTGGTCGAAGACGGACTGCAGGTAGCGGGCCCGCATCTGGAAGAAGGCCACCAGGGCGTCCGACAGGTCGCGCGCCTCGGCCAGGCCGACGGTGAAGTTCTGGGCCACCGCCGAGATCCAGGCTTTGCCGGCCCGCTCCCCCTTGTGCACCGCCTCCGTGCGCGCCGTCGCCTCGCGCAGCTCGCCGTAGGCCTTGCGCACGTCCAGCACGATGCCGCCCAGGGCCTCGGTGCGCCGGTATTCGATCTCGCTCGCCTCGGCGCGCGTGCGCTTGGCGCGCGCCAGTTTTGGGCCAAGGTCCAGCTGCAAACGCAAGGCGGCCGCCAGCCCGGCCGACGCAGAGTTAAAGTAATGGCTGTAGAAAGCGTTCTGGGGATCCTCGACGCCGCTGGCGTGGGCGTAGGTGGCGGTCCCGATCAGCACCAGGTCCGGGTATTCACGGCGCCGCTCCAGATCGGCCAGCGCCCACTTGGCCTTGACGGCGTGGTCCAGCATGCGGGCCTCGGGCCGGCTGACCCGGGCCAGGTCTTCGTAGTAGGTGACCGGCCGGTCGGGTACCTCGATGGGGACGAAATCGTCGTCATCGACGTCCAGATCGCTGGGCGCGCTGGCCCCCAGCAACGTGCGCAGGCTGTCACGGGCCAGGTCGCCCAGGCGCCGCGTCTCCAGAAGGCGGGCGTCCAGCTCGGCTCGCACAGTCCGCAGCCGCAGCCGATCGGTCACCGTCGCCGTCCCCTTGCCGCTGGAGAGATCCTTTTCGATCTTCTTGATGCCGTCGTCGATGTACCCGGATCCTTCTTCCAGCGTGGACAGAAGTTCCCGCGCCAGCTTCATGCCGTAATAGGCCCGGCGCACGTTCTGCTCCAGGTCGGCGCGCGCCCCGGCCAGCCGCTCGCGCGAGACGCCCACGCCCGCCTCGGCGGCGCTGACGCCGGCGGAGATCTTGCCGAAGTCGTAGAGCGGCTGGATCAGCTTCACCTCGGTGCGGGTGAACGGTTTGTCCCAGGCCACATGGTTGATGCTGGCTTCGCGAGGGCCGGTGGAAAGGCATCTCAGATGCGAATCAGCGTTGCTCTGTCCCTCGGGGTCTATGCAGGTGATCGTCGGCGACGGTGCCAGCAACGACAGGAGGTCACCCGACGGCAGCCAGTTGCGCCACGCCTCGGAGACCGTCGCTTCCATCGCGTTGGTCGCGGCGGCGTTGGCGGCCAGACCCGGGTTGGCCGCCCGGGCGAGGTCGATCATCTGTTGCAGCGTCATCTTCTTTGCCTGCGCCGAGCCGGCGCCGGCGGCGGCCAGGCACAGGACCGCCAGCACCTCCGTTGCTCGTCGGTGAGGGCGTCCCCGGAACAGCCACGTTGTCCGCATGGGGCGACCAATATACACAGCCTCGACGCAGCCGGCACCGCTTTGGTGCCGGGCCCGGGCACATTTGACGCTCGCTGGGCTGCGTGTTACCGGCTTGCCCCCATGCCTCGTCGCCCGATCGCTCCGCGGCCGAACGCTCGTCGTCCTCACGGCGCGCCCCTTCACTCGCCCGCCGCGTCGCGGGTCGAGACGGCCCAGGTGGTGCTGCCCGGCCTGACCAACGTCCACGGAACGATCTTCGGCGGCATCCTGATGCAGTGGATCGACATCACCGCCAGCATCGCGGCGGCGCGCCATTCGGGCGGGGCGGTGGTCACGGCGTCGATGGATCGGCTGCACTTTCTGCACCCGGTCCACCTGGGCGAGGTGGTGATCCTGCAGGCGCAGGTCAATTTCTCCGCGCACACCTCCATGGAGGTCGGTGTGCGCGTGCTGGCTGAAAGCCCCGTGACCTTCCAGCGCCGCCAGACCACGCGCGCCTACCTGACCTTCGTCGCCGTCGACGATGCCGGCCACCCTCGTCCGGTGCCACCCCTGCGCCCGCAGACCGCCGAGGAGAAGCGGCGCTTCAAGGACGCCCAGCGCCGCCGCGCCGTGCGCCTGCGTGAACGGCGCGCTATGAAAAAGAGCGATGAGTGACCGAACCGACGTCGAGGCCCTCGACGCGCTGACCTCCGACGCCGCCAGCGTCGACCTGGGCCCCGACCAACCCATGGGGCACGACCTGGTGGTGGCCACCGGCGCCGATCGCATCCGGTTCCTGCACGGCCTGGTCACCGGCAACGTCGCCGGTACGCCGGTGGGCGGGGGCGCCCGGTCGGTGCTGCTGACCACGAAAGGACACGTGGTCGGCGACCTGCGCATCTTCGTTCGCCCCGACGACGTCTGGATGGTCGTGCCGGCCGGGCAGGGCGACAGCATCGCGCAGGCGCTGTCGCGCTATGCGATCATGGACGACTTCGCCGCCGCCCCGCGCGCCGACTTTCGGTTGCTGGCCGTGCTGGGGCCGGGCGCCGCTGCTCGCCTGGCCGGCGTCGGCGTCGGCGTCGGCGCCAGCGACGTCTTGGGCGACCTGGGCGCGCGCCCCTTGCTCTCCCACGCCAGCATCGACGCGGGCAATCTGTGGCTGGTGCGCGTGCGGGCGCTGGGCGTCGAGGGGTTCTGGATCGGTGGCGCACCGGAGGTTGTCGCCGCCGTCGGCGCGCGTCTGGGGCAAGCCGGCGTGGCGCGCTTGCCGGCGCCGCTGGCCGAGGCGGCCCGCATCGCCGCCGGCGAGCCGCGCTGGGGCGCCGAGATCACCCCCGACTATTTTCCGATGGAGGTCGGTCTCTCCTCCGCCATCGACTACGGCAAGGGCTGCTATCTCGGCCAGGAGCCGATCGTCCGCATTCGCGACCGCGGCCACATCAACTGGCGGCTGGTCGGCCTCGACCTGGACGACGCGGCGGGGGCCGGGGACGAGCCCGCGCCCGGTGACGCCCTGGAGGCGGACGTCAAACCTCGCGCCGGCCGCGTCACCAGCGCCGCCCGGCTGCCCGACGGGCGCGGCGTGGCCCTGGCGCTCCTGCACGTCAGCGTCCCGGCGGGCACCAAGATCCGCATCAAACACGGCGATGGCCTGCTGGCCGCCACCGTCCGCGGCGACGCCAGTCCTTGACAGGCCGTGCGCGAACCTGTATCTCGCGGGCAGCCATGGGAAGACGAGATAACCGCCGTTCGATGAAAATGCGCCGCAAGACCCGCCAGCGAAAGCTGAAGGCCCGCGTCGCGCGCAAGCGGACCGAGAAGCGCGTCGCCAAGCCAGCCCCGGCCGGCAAGTCTCGCAAGAAAGCGCCCGCCAAAGAGTAGGGGACGGGCCCCCGCCCGCCGCGCAGTTGCAGGCCGCCGCTCCTACGGCGCTGATGCGCCAGTACCTGGACGTCAAGGCCCGGTATCCGGACGCGATCGTCTTTTTCCGTCTGGGTGACTTCTACGAGATGTTCTACGAGGACGCGGTCTACGTGGCCCGCGCCCTGGATCTGACCCTCACCTCGCGCGACAAGGGGAAGGAGGATCCGGTCCCCATGTGCGGCATCCCGCACCACGCCGCCCGCGGCTATCTGACCAAGCTGATGGAGCTGGGCCACCGGGTGGCGCTTTGCGAGCAGCTGGAGGATCCCAAGCTGGCGCGCGGGATCGTCCGGCGCGACGTGGTTCGCGTGGTCACTCCGGGCGTCATCCTGGACGAGGAGGCGCTGGATCCGCGGACGCCCCAGTTTGTGGCGGCCGTGCTGGGCGAGCCGCGCCAGGGTTACGGCCTGGCCTTCCTGGACGTCACCACCGGCGACTTTCGCGCCACCGAGGCCTCGACGCTGGAGGCGCTGCTGGACGAGCTGGCGCGCGCCGAGCCGCGCGAGCTGGTGGTGGGGCGGGGCGACGGCGATCTGGCCGCGGCCCTGCGCCGCGGCTATCCGCGCGTTCCCCAGACGAACGTCCCGGACGACGACATCGCTGGCGCTGGCGCCAGCGGCAATGTCGGCGGCGGCGCGGTCAACCCCGGCGCCGAGCTGGCCCAGGCGCTGGGCGCCGGGTTCGACGCCGAGCTGGCCCAGCGCGCGCCGCAGGCTGTGGCCGCCGCGGCGCGGGTCCTGCGCTATGCGCGCAGCACGCAGCCGGGGATCACGCTGGCCCTGGGCCGCCTGGATTTCTTTCGCCGCACCGACACGCTGATCCTCGACGAGCAGGCCCGCGCCCACCTGGAGCTGACCGAGACCATCCTCGAGCGCAAGCGCAGCGGTTCGCTGCTGGAGATCCTTGACCAGACGCGGTCGGCGATGGGCGGGCGCCTCCTGCGTCGCTGGTTGCTGTTTCCGCTGGTGGAGGTGGCCACCATCCGCCGCCGCCAGGACGGCGTCGAGCGCCTGGTCCTGGCCCACGCCGCCCGCGACGCCGCCCGGCAGGTGCTCTCCGACATGGCCGACCTGGAAAGGCTGGTGGGTCGGGCCCGCCTGGGCGTGGCGTCGCCGCGCGATCTGGTGGCGCTGGGACGCTCGCTGGCGCTGCTGCCGGCGCTGGGCGAGGCCCTGCGCGCCGCCGCGCGCGCCGAGTTTCCGGTGGCCACCGGCGCCGGCCCCGACGATGATCTGCTGTCGCTGGGCGAGGATCTGGCGCCCGACGTGGCCGCCACCCTGGCCGTCACCTTGCGTCCCGACGCCCCGGCGATGACCAAGGACGGTGGCTATATCGCGGCTGGCATCTCGGCCGAGCTGGACGAGCTCGCCGCCATCGCCAGCGGCGGGCGCGAGACGGTGACCCGCATCGAAGCGCGCGAGCGCGAGCGGACCGGCATCTCCAACCTGAAGATCCGGCACAACAGCGTGTTCGGTTACTACATCGAGATCTCGCGCTCGCAGCTGCCCCACGTTCCGGCCGATTACGTGCGCAAGCAGACGGTGGCCAACGCCGAGCGCTTCGTCACGCCCGAGCTGGGCGAGTACGAACAGAAGATCCTCTCCGCCGACGAACGCCGCATCACCATCGAGCTGGAGATCTTCACTCGCCTGCGCGAGGGCATCGCCGCCGCCGCCGATCGTCTGCTGACCCTGGCGGCGCGCGTGGCCGCCGTCGACGCGCTGGCCGCGCTGGCCGAGGTCGCCCACCGCGGCGGTTACTGCCGGCCCCTGGTCGATGACAGCGGGATCATCGACATCGCCGACGGGCGGCACCCGGTGGTGGAGCGGCTGGCGGCCGCCGGCGCCTTCGTCCCCAACGACGTTCGCCTGGACCCCGACAACGAACAGATCCTGATCGTCACCGGGCCCAACATGGCCGGCAAGTCGACGCTGATCCGCCAGGTGGCGCTGACGGTGATCCTGGCCCAGATGGGCAGCTTTGTCCCGGCCCGCGCCGCCCGCATCGGCATCTGCGACCGCGTCTTCACCCGGGTGGGGGCCGGCGACAACCTGGCCCGCGGTGAATCGACGTTCCTGGTGGAGATGCGCGAGACCGCCCACATCCTGCGTTACGCCACGGCGCGCAGCCTGATCATCCTCGACGAGATCGGGCGCGGCACGTCGACCTATGACGGCGTGTCGATCGCCTGGGCGGTGGCCGAGCACCTGCACGATCGCGTGCGCGCCAAGACGTTGTTCGCCACCCACTATCACGAGCTGTGCGCGCTGGGTGACCTGCACCCGCGCGTGCGCAACGTCAGCGTGGCGGCGCGCGAGTGGAAAGGCGAGGTGGTCTTCCTGCGCAAGCTGAGCCCTGGTGGGGCCAGCCGCTCCTTCGGCATCCAGGTGGCCAAGCTGGCCGGCCTGCCCGCCGTGGTGGTCGACCGGGCGCGGGCCATCCTGCAGACGCTGGAGGGGGACGGTGGCGCCGCGGCGGCCGGCTTGCCGCGGTCGGCGGCGCCTGGTGGCAACGAATCGCCGCAGCTGGGGCTGTTCGGCGGCGCGCCGGCGGCTGTGCCCCCGGGCGCGCCGCCGCCTGTCGCGGCGGCGTCGGGCAGCCCCGGACCGCCCATCGACGCGCCGGCGGCCGAGGTGCTGGCGGCGCTGCGCGCCCTTGATCCCGATGATCTGACGCCGCGCGCAGCGCTGGACCTGGTGGCGGCCTGGCGAAAGAAGTTGACGACGCCTTCCTAGCCGCGAACATAATTTCAGACGGGAGTGCCGTGTCTGTGGCTGGCTTGACTCGCCCCCTTTTCTCGCTGATTGCCTTGCTCGTCCTGGTGACGCCTGCGCGTGCGCAGACGCGCGTCGCGCCGGGTGCCGCCCCGCGTTCGACCAGGGCGCTGCCAGCGGCGGCGGCGCCGGCCGCCTCGAGCACCGCCAGGGGTGCCCGCGCCGCGCGGCTGCCGCGCCCGCGCACCACCGTGGTCGAGCTTTACAACGTCAACCGTCGCGAGAGCATGCAGCTGCGCCTGCGCGACGATCACGGCCGCTCGGTGCGCGGTCCGCAAAAACGGTTCGACCGTTTTCTGCGCTGTCACTACACCAACACGCAGCACAGCATGAACCCGCGCCTGATGACCCTGCTTTACAACACCGGCCGTCACTGGCCGGGGCATCGCCTGGAGGTGGTGTCGGGCTATCGCCATCCCACCGTGGCCAAGAACCCGCGCAGCCCGCACATGAAGGGGCTGGCCTGCGATTTTCGGGTGGTCGGCGTCTCCAACACGCAGCTGCGCGATTACCTGCGCGCCACGTATCAAAAGGTCGGCGTCGGTTATTACCCGAACTCGTCGTTCGTCCACCTGGACGTCCGCAAGGATCGCTCGGCCTTCTGGATCGACTATTCCGGCCCCGGCGAACGGGCCATCTACTCGGAGAACCCCAACCAGGATCTCAAGACGGGGCGTGCCGACAGCTATCACCCCACGAAGATCGACGAAGCCTGGCTGAACGAGATGCCCCCGGACGACGGCAAGGAACCGCCGCCGACCAATTCCTCGTCAGCGCCCGACGATTCCACGCACAATGATCCCATGGTCATCGACCCCCGCAGCAACAGCCAGGAGTAGACCCGCTCCCGCGACAAAGAATACCCGCCTGGCCCCCTGCGTCCGAGGGGGAGGACCCGCGAATCAAAGGCGTTTTGTGCTAGTGTCACCGTTTCCGACGGATCGCAAGGACGCCAACAGGAGGATTTGATGCGGACACTGGGAGCTGTTTTTCTTGCGCTGGGACTGGCCGCGGGCGTGACCGCGGGCCTGACCGTGTCCGCTGGGTCGGCCTGGGCGGCCAAGCCCACCAAGTCGGGCGGCACCGCCCCCCCCGCCAGCGCTGAAGAAGTTAACAAGCTCAAGGCGGTCCGGCTCGGCGATCCCAAGGCCGGCACCTTCAAGTGGGGCGACTCCCCCGACCAGGTCATCGCCCAGGTACGAAGCGCGATCGAAAAGAAGTATCAGCCGCGCATCGCCGATGCGTCCGCCGATCCCGGGATGCAGCAGCGCATTCGCGTCGAGATGAACAAGGAGATGGATTCCGTCGCCAAGAGCCTGACGAAGTTCGAAGGGCAGAAGAGCGGCTGGGACGTGTCGATCATCGGCCCCGAGTTCCAGCAGAACACCGGCGAGGCCGTGGTGGTGGCCAAGGAAGACATCTGGACCCGTTATTTCTTCTTCTTCGAGAACGGCCTTTACAAGATGTTCCTGGCGTTCAACAAGGACGCCATCGAGGGCAAGACCTTCGCCGACTTTGGCAAGGACATGCAGAGCAAGTTCGGAAAATCGCGTGAGGTCTTCCGCGACGAGAAGATGAAGAACGGCGTGCGTCGCCTGCTTGATCACTACGAGTGGAACGCCGGCGCCGACCGGCTGAAGCTGGTCGACCGCTCCGAGTTCTACGGCGTTTACTGCCTGGTGTTGAATGACGCGAAGGTGAACGACCGCGTGATCGCCAAGCGAAAGATCATCAACCCGCAGCGCTCGAACCGCGATGCCCTGGTCGAGGCGGCCACCCAGAAAGAGATCAACGATCGCGACGCCAACGACAACATCATCGACCGCATCACCGGCAAGGACGTGAAGAAGCCGGGCGAAGAGCGCCACGGCGACATCGTGGTGCCGTCGCCGTCCGCGACGACGCCCTCGTCGACGGCGACGTCGGCGCCCAAGGAGACGGCCGCCGCTCCGGCGACGGAGCCGGCCCGGACGGAACCGCCGCCCGCGGAGCCGCCGTCGCGCAAGGAGCCGGCAGCGTCGAAGACATCGAAGGCGTCGAAGAATTCCAAAGGGAAAAAGAACCCGCTGGAAGGCCTGGACCTGTAGGGCGTTCCGCGCCCGCTCGCCCGATGATGGAATGACGGCGCGCGGGCAGACGCGGCGCACGCAAAACCTCTGCGTGCGCCGGTCGTATCACCAGCACCGTCATGGTGCAGGTGCAACGACCGGTGCGGGTGAAGGCGCGGGCGCTAGCGATGCCGCTGGCGATGCCGGCGCGGTCAGCGTCGGGCCGATCGCTCGCGGCGCTGCTGCTGATCGCCGCGGGCGCGCTGGGCTGCCGGGCCTCCGAGCACTTTGATCCGCAGCGGATTCTCATCGGCAGCCGTCCTCCCGAGCAGGACGCCACGGCGTCTCCCGGCACCGGTGGCACCAGCGGTGGTGGCGGCGGTGGCAGCGGCGGTGACAACGGAACGGGGGGAGCGGTGCCGGGGATCGTGGGCTCGAGTGGGGGGGCGCCGGTCGGTGCCGACGACGGGCCATCCTCGATCGACCTCGGCGAATCGCCGGACGCCCCCTCCAGCCAACCTGACCGCGACGCTCTGACCGAGGCCGGCGGCGATACTCCGGTCGATCATTGCGACCGCACCCTCTGGACCGCGACGGCGTCCGTCTGGAAGGATCCTGTTCGCTCGCTCGCGGGCGCCATCGACGGTGACCTGACCACGCGCTGGGGAACGGGACGAAACCAGGACGGCACCGACTGGTACCAGGTCGATTTTGGCGAACGGATCAAGCTGTCCGGCATCACGCTCAACAACCAGCGCGCTTTTCCTGGCGACTACCCGGGCGGCTACGCCGTCTATGAATCCAGCGATGGCACCACATTCAGAGGCCCCTTCGTCACCGGAGAAGGAACGGTGAACATGACCGTGATTCAGTTTCCGGAGCGGACGGTGCGGGCCATCCAGATCAAACAGACCGGCACCGCGCGCAGCGCCTTCTGGTGGCAGATCGGCGAGTTTCAGGTCGACTGCGAGCGGCAGCGAGCCACGCCCCCGTGAGATACAACAGCTAGAATGAAGGGCGCCGCCGGCGTCGACAATGAAGCGACGCACCCGCCAGCAGCAGGACCAGTGATGGCACACTGATCAGGCCGGCCGATGGTCGGCCGGCGTCGCAGGCGCACCCGCCGTCCAGGGACGAGCCATTCACTCCAGGTGGTGGCGCCGCGCCGGCGTCATGCGAGCCACCGGGCAAGGCAGCGTCCACACCGCTCCCGCTGGCGCCGCCCGTTCCGGCCGTCGCGTCGCCGGAGCCACCGTTGCCGTGGACGTCATCGCTCGCGTCGGGACCGCGCATGTCCATCGCCGCGGGCGCGCTGTCGTTCGGCCGCCTGTCGCCGCCGCGATCGTTCGTCGCGTCGCCGCCGGCCGCATCAACGACGACGACCCCGCCGTCCCCACCGCCGCAGGTCGGTGCCAGCACCATCGTCTGGCCGGCGCACATGGTGTCCCAGGTGCCGACGCCCGCGCCCGGGTTGGTGGGGACGCCCTTGCAGTCCGGGCCGGGGTTCCAGCCGGTGGCGTCGTGACAGGGCGTGATGTCGATGCCCGATTGCTGCTCGGCCCAGGCGACGTGGAACGGCACGGACGTGTACGTCGAGACGCGCGGGTTGTTGGTTCCATTGACGTCGGGCGACGTCAGATCATTTCCGATCAGCCGCCAGGTGGCGTCGGGCATCCTGAGGAAGACCGGTCCCCCCGAGTCCCCGAAGTATTCACCGTCCTGCGTACCGCTGGTCACGTCGACTGTCGTTCGCGTCGCGGAGGCTCGCACCACCGTGCCCTCGATCGATTTCTTTGTTCCAAAGCCGGTTTGCTGTCCGGTCTGGACACCGAAGCCGGCCTCGGCGATGGGCGCTCCCATCTTCATCTCGGACATCTCGCAGGGAGCCATCACCGGGACCAGCGGCATGCCCACGATGTCCTCGGACAGCGTGCAGAACGCGAAGTCGGTCTGCGGATGCTTGTAGCATTTGGCGGCGCGAACGGTCTTCGTGACCTTGCCCCGCGCCTCGCCGAAGGAGATCGACGGCAGCGTGCTGCCGCTCAGGCAGTGCTTCGCGGTCATGACCACGCGCGGATGCACCAAGGTCCCCGAGCAACCCGACCCGACCAGGACGGTGGTCGGCCACCCGCAGGTGGGCGCCGCCGTGCCGCCGATGATCGGTGACGACGTCTGCCCCGGCTCTTCGGGCATGGGCTCTGCGCAAGCCGCTGTTGCCGCCGCCAGCAAGACGGGCAGCCACAGGAGCTGACGCTGGGTCACAGTTCGCTTCGTCATTGGCTGGGCAGCAGCAAGCATCATTCCACCTGTCAGGCCCATTCAGTTCGGCCTTGACGGCGCTTTCCGTCGCATTTGGCGCGTCCGCCGATCGCACCTGCGTGACCGAGTGTATCGCACCCCGGCCGGAGGCCACAGGTCCCATTGAAGGCGCACCGCGCTGACCGGTCGGGCCGATGAAACATTTTCGTCGCCGGTGGGCTCAGGAGGGGTAGCGGCCCGCCGCGCGCCCGGGGGGGCCGTCATCGACGTGCCGTCAGACGGGGAACGCCGCGCCGTTCAAGGAGGAGGAAGCGTATCCATGTCGCCCAGTCTCCGTGCTTTTCGCCGCGTCTCGTGGTTCGGCGTTTCGGCCGCCTTGCTGTGCAGCACGCTGGCCGGCGCGCGGGAGCATCGCCGCGGTGGCGCTGCCTCGTGGGCGCGCGACGACGCGGACGACGATCGGCAGGCCTGCCAGCTGGCTTTTGCCGATGCGCGCCAGCAGGCCAGCCGCGGCCGTCTGCAGAAGGCCAACCGGCTTTTTTTCCAGTGCGCCGATCCGGTGTGCGGCAGGGCGCTGGCGAACGAATGCGCGGCCAGGCGGGCGCAGCTGGAGCCGGACATTCCCTCTGTGGTCCCGGTCCTGACTGATCGTGAGGGCCGTCCGGTGGTCGAGGCGACGGTCAGCATCGACGGCCAGCCGCTGGCGGCGCAGGTTGACGGTCGCGCCGTCTTCGTCGACCCCGGGCTGCACGAGTTCACGTTCACCGTCGACGGCCAGGTGGTGGTGACCGAGGCGTTGATCGCTCAGGGTCAGCG
>DATLVT010000175.1:0-2479 GCA_035577105.1 Polyangia bacterium | reverse complement strand
GTCGCGGTCAGGCCGTTCGTCGCAGTCAGGCCGTTCGTCGCGGTCAGGCCGTTCGTCGCGGTCAGGCCGTTCGTCGCGGTCAGGCCGTTCGTCGCGGTCAGACCGTTCGTCGCGGTCAGGCCGTTCGTCGCGGTCAGGCCGTTCGTCGCGGTCAGGCCGTTCGTGGTCTGGGTGGCCTGGGCGCCCCCGACCATGGCAAAGGTGGCGACGGCAATCGCGAGCGCGCTCAGGGTAACCGTCCAGCTCTTCTTTGCCTCGATCTTGTTGGTCTTCATGACTCGTTCTCCTCTGGAATCTTTCGGCTTTTCTTTTGTCCTCACTGCGAGGACGACGCCCACTTCAGCAAGCGGTGTGCCGACGGTGACAGCGCCTGCGTCCGCGGGAAATCACGGTGATTCAGCGAAGAACGACGGCCGTCTTATGACTACAACTGCTCGACGATATGACTAGGTCGGTGCGGGCCTATGACTAGCGTCGCGCGCACCCGATCCGACGTCAGAAGCTGAAGCGGACGCCGAACACCGGGCCTTGCAGCAGGCACGTCGAAAGATCGGCGCAGAAGCTGCCCGGCAGCAGGCGCAAGAATTCGTACCCAAGCTCCAGCCCGGCGCCACCCCCCAGCGCGATGATCACGCCGGCGCCCGCCCCGGCCGCCCAGCCGTCGCCGTGATCGGCCAGGAACATGCGTCCCGCGCGACCGGTGAGGACCAGCGCGACGCTGGAGGCACGGACCGGCACGACGCGCAGCGATGCCAGCGCCAACCCGTACGACCCGACGGTGGCGCCGCCATGAACGTAGGTGGCCTCGAAACCAGGCGCGACGCCGTCCACGACAAAATAACGAAAGCCTCCGGCGGCGAGAAAACCCGCCGACGACGAGTACCCCAGGCCAAGGGCGATCTCCGACGTGCCTTGATCGCCGTAAAGCGGCATCGCCGGGCTGGGGGGCGGCGCCGGCGGAAGCGGCGGCGCCGGCGGGGAAAAATCGGGCGGGGGTGGCGGCGACTCGGGCGCGGGCGGCGGCGTCACCGACGGCGGCTCAGGCACCGCCGGCTGGGCGACAGCGCCCCCGGCCCCCTGCGTCGTCAGCGCCAGACCCACCAGCGCCACGAACCGCTGTCGCGCTCTGCCAGGCACGCGCACTAGACCCCCGCCAGCAGTTCATACGACCGCAGCCGCGCGGCGTGATCAAAGATATGCGCGCCGACGATCAGCTCGTCGGCCGCCGTGCGATCGACGAAGGCCTTCAGTTCATCGCGGATCGTGGCGGGCGCGCCGACGAAGGTGCAGGACAGGGCTTCGTCCAGCATGGCTCTCTCATGGGGCAGCAGCTGGCTGTCGAAATCGAGCAGCGGCGGCGGCAGGCGCGTGGGACGGCCGCGCCGGAGCTGCACGAACGCCTGCTGCAGCGACGTCACCAGCAGCCGGGCCTGCTCGTCGCGATCGGCGGCGAAGACGTTCACGCCCGCCATCACATACGGCCGGTCCTGCTGGGCCGACGGCCGGAACTGGCCGCGGTACAGCGTCAGGGCTTGATCAAGCGCGGCCGGCGCAAAGTGCGACGCGAAGGCGAACGGCAGTCCCAGGGCCGCTGCCAGCTGCGCGCCGAACAGGCTGGAGCCCAGGATCCAGATCGGAACGTTCGTCCCCACGCCCGGGAACGCCGTCACCGGCTGGTCCGCGGAAGCATCGCGGAGATAGCCCATCAGCTCCAGCACGTCCTGCGGAAAGCTGTCGGCGCCGCCATCCAGGTTGCGTCGCAAGGCGCGCATGGTGCGCTGGTCGGTCCCGGGCGCGCGGCCCAGGCCCAGATCGATGCGCCCGGGGAACAGGGTCGCCAGGGTCCCGAACTGTTCGGCGATCATCAAGGGAGCGTGGTTGGGCAGCATGATGCCGCCGGCGCCGACGCGAATGGTCCTGGTCCCGCCAGCGACGTGGGCGATGACCACCGACGTGGCGGCGCTGGCCACGCCGGGCATGTTGTGGTGCTCGGCGAACCAGATGCGGCGGTACCCCCAGGTCTCGGCGTGCCGGGCCAGGTCCAGACAGTTTCGCAGCGTCTGACCGGGGTCGCCCCCCTGAACGACGGGGGCCAGGTCCAGTATCGAAAGCGGAACCATTCGTTGAAAGATAGGGGGCCAGGCGGTCCGGCACCACTCGTCGACCTGGTTCTCGATCGGTTTCTGCCGTGCTAGAGGTTGCCTGCGCAGTTCAAGGCGCTCAAGGAGAATTCGATGAAGCTCAAGACGACGATCCTCTCAGTGTTCGGCGGCACCGCCCTCGCCATGGCGTTCCTCACCGCACCGACCTTCGCGGCTGACAAGACCTATCAGGTGACGGGCCCGGTGCTGGAGGTGACGGACGCCTCCGTCACGGTGCAAAAGGGCAAGGAGAAGTGGCAGATCGCCCGCGACAAGGACACCAAGGTCACCGGCGAGTTGAAGGTCGGCGCCAAGGTCACCATCCAGTATCGAATGAC
>DATLVT010000174.1:0-6415 GCA_035577105.1 Polyangia bacterium | reverse complement strand
AACGTAGTCCCCAGGAAGGCGGGAGCGGTGGGGTTCCCTGCCGCGCGCAGTTCGCAGGCGCGCAGTACGTCCTCGCTCCAAGCAAACCCATAAGGCGCGCGCGCCGTCCGGTGTTTGAGCACGGCAGGGAACCCCACCGCTGCCGCCCCCGCGACGAAGCGAATGGAGCCCCACCTCACGTACAGCCGCCCTCCACCCTCTCTACAACCTCCCCGGTGCGGCCCGTCTACGGCGACGTCGCGGCCGGTGTCGCCGTAGACGCCGTAGACGCCGAAGACGCTGACACCGTCGACGACGCCGACGCCGACGCCAGGCTGCGCGCTTCACCGGCGTGACGACCGGTGGGATGGCGGAGCAGATAGCCGCGCAATGCTTGGCCCGCAGCGGCGTCACCTTGTTTCAGCAGGCAGGCCGCGTGTCCGAAGGCGGCGTCGTCCGCGTCATCAGCTTCGCTGCGGCTGTTCAGCACCATGGCGTAGAAATCGATGGCTGACTGGCAGTCGCCACGGCTGCGCGACAGATCGCCGGCGACCCGCGCCACCTCGCCCCGCCGCTCGGTGCGGGGATAACGTTTCAGGAACGCGACGGCCTCCGACAGGGCGCGGGCGTTTTCGCCCAGGCTGGCCAGCGCGTCGACGATCGACAGGTCGGTCTCCGTGCGCAACAGGCCGCCAGGAAAGCGCGTCCGGTAACGCTCCCAGGTGGCCAGCGCCGACTGCGGCTGGCCCAGCTTGTCCTGGTAGATGGCGGCCATCTCGTACAGCGCATTCTCCGCCGACGGTCCTTGTCCCTCGGCGAGCGCGGCGTAAAGGGCCAGGGCCCGGCGCGGATCGGTCTCGGCCCGGGCGGCGGTCAGCTCCGGTTCGGCCGAGGAGACCCCGGCGCTGACGCTGCTGGCGACATGGGCGCGCGTCACCGGTGTGACCGCGGCGGGATCGGCGTTGGACCAGGACTGGCCGTGGGTCACGCGCGCGACGTGGTTGTCGCCGTGCCAGATCTCGACCGTGCCCTCTTCGACGGTGAGACCCAGCGCGGGCCCGGCCTTGGCGTCGTGCACGCTGACCACAAAGCGCGTGCCCACCACGACCGCGACATAGCCGCCGAAGCGAACGGAGAACCGCTGCCCGACCGGTTGATGGGCCACCTGAAAACGAACCTGGCCCTTGCGCACCGACGGCCGTCCGGTCTCGTCGACGGCCAGCACCGACGACGCCAGCACCTCGGCGCGGGCGTTCTGGCGCAGCTGACGCGTGCGCCGTTCGCCGGGACCTGTTTCGATGACCTCGCTTGGCTGCGTCGGTCCGTCCACCCTGGCGACAGCCGGCGCCGGCGCGGCTGCGACGGGCGCCGCGGGCGCGGCCGGCGCCGCCGCGACCACGGGTGCGCTGGCCGATGGTGGCGCGTCGTCAGCGCTGACGCGCAATCGCACCAGCTCGATCGCGCCGGCCACCAGCACCGTCAGCGCCGATGCGATCAGGGCGCCGGTGCGGAAGGCTCTGCGGGCGGCGCGCGCGCTGTTCGCGGGATCGGCGACCCGGGTCCAAAGACGCCGCTGCCGGACCTCGGAGTGCGCCCAGTGTGGCGCCTCGTCCAAAGACTGCCGCAGCAGTCGATCCTGCTCCTTTTCGCTGTCTTCCAACCAACGTGGTTCGTCTCCCGTCTCTTTCATGGAACGCCCCCCTCCGACATCTTGGCCAGGTCGCGGCGGGCGCGATGCAGGCGCGTCCAGACGGTGTTCTCAGCACAGTCTGCGATGCGCGCGATCTCGCTCACCGGGAGGCCTTCGATCTCGGATAGCACCAGGACCAATCGCCGCTCGGGGGACAGCCGCGACAAGATTTGCTGCAAGTAGTGCCGCCGGCCTGCTTCGGTTTCGGCCCAGTCCGGCGGCAGATAGGGCTTGCGCTCACGGAAGAACAGTTGGGCCAGTTGATGACGGAGGCGACGCCGCTTGGCGAAACGGATCGCTTCCCGCGTGGCCAGTCGATAGATCCAGCTGCCCAGCTGGGCCTCGCCGCGGAAACTGGGCAGGCAGCGGTAGATCAGCAGGAAGATCTCCTGGCAGAGATCGTCGCCCTCCGCGTCGCTGATGCCCAGCGCAGCCACCAGCCGGTCGACGTCACGGTAGTGGCGGTCGTAGAGGGCTCGCCAGGCGCCTTGATCGCCGGCGACACACTGCTGCACCAGTTCGCGTTCGGTCCGCCAGCTGGGTGTCCCCTCGGAGTCAGAGGACCCGACGGCTGACAGGGTGCGTTGCGCGCTTCCCTTCTTCACCACTTCACGTCATAGGGGGCCAACAAGAAGGCAATTCTTCCCGGAAAAGCGCGCGATCTCAACCGCCGGCCGGTCCGGCCGACCCTAGCGACGGCGGCGACGGAGCAGGGCCAGGGCGAACAGCGGGGCCAGGAGCAGGGCACCGGCCCGGCGAGAGGGCGCGCCATGGCTGGCGGCGGTCGCCGCGGCGATGGAGCAGCCGCCGTCATCGGCGGGGTTGACGCTGGCCGGCGCGGGGAGATCCGCGACGGGGCTCAGCTCCGCCTCGGCGGTGCCGCCGAACGCGCCCAGGTTGATGCGGCCGCCGTTCGGCATAGGTTCGGCGCTGAAGTCATCTTCGGGATCGCCTCGGTCGGTCGACGGCTGGCGCGGCATCACGTGAAAGTCGCCGGCCGGCATGTCGGCCCAGGTCACCGCCGCGGCAAAGTCGCCCAGCCCCTCGTCGGTGGCGTGGAAGTTCGTCGTGTTGTCGTAAAGGTCGTTGAACCGGCTGCTGATGGCGTTGCTGTTACCGGCGTAAAAACCGACCTGGTTCTTGGTCAGGATGGTGTTCTTCACGGCGACCGCGCCGAACGATTTGACCGCCTTCCCGTTGCGCAGCAGCGTGCCGTTGGTCAGCTTGGCGCTGCCGTTGGCGCTGATCTCGACGCCGGCCTCGCTGTTGTCGCGGACCACCACGTTCTTGATGACGGCATCCTTGGTGTCACGCACCAGCACGCCGACCGACGCGTCCGCCACCGTCAGGTGCGAGAGCTGAGACGGCTGGCCCGCCACGTTGCCTTCCATGGTCACGGCGTAGCCAAGGCCCTGGCCGCTGATCACGGTGCGTCCGGGGCCTTCGCCCTGCAGGGTGACGCCGCCTGTGACACGCAAGGTCTCGCCCAGGCGATAGGTGCCGGCGCCCAGCTTGATCACCGACCCGGCGTGCGCCGCCTGCAGCGCGCCCAGCAGATCGCCGGCGGACTGACCGTCCAACGAAACGGCGGGCGTGTCGGTGGCGGCCAGCGTTTGCGACGTCGACCAGTCAGACCAGGCACCCTTGCTGTCACGGGCGCGGACGGAGACGGTGTACACCGTTCCGGGCTGCAGGTTGAAATCCAGGCGCGCGCTGTTCTGGCCCGCGGCGGTGATCACCTGATGCTCCCAGGACTCCAGGATCTCGCCGTCGTGATCGATGCGCAGCTGATAGGTGACCGGGTCGTGCTCGGGATCGACGGCGGCGCTCCAGCGCAGCAGCGGTTTGACGTTGTTGATCCCGCGACCGTCGGTGCCCAGCAGCACCGGGGCGGAGGGGGGCTGATTGGCGCTGGAGAGAAGGCCGGAGACGGTGTTCGCGCTGGCCACGAACAGCCGTCCGTTGGCCAGCGCCGGCGAGATCTGCGACGGTCCCCGCAGGGTGGCGTCGGCGACCTTCCAGCGATCGGCGCCCGTGGTCACGTCAAGGACGCGCGTCTGGCCGCCCAGCGTGGAGGCGACGGCGGCCATGGGCCCCACCGCGCTTTGATAGACGGCCGGCGTGGGGCACAGCCAGAACTTCGGGATGGCGTTCTCGGTGTCCAGCACCGATCGTCCGTTGGCCTGGGTCCACACCACGTTGCCCGAGGCGATGTCGACAGCCATGACGGATTCGCGCAGCAGAAACTGATCGGCCAGGGCGTCCTTGTTGGTGTCCAGCGCGTCGTCGACGCGGATGTTGAAGATCAGCCGCCCGGCGATGGCCGCCAGCGACGACACCGCCATCTGCCGCGACGTGGAGACGCCGGCGATGTCGGGATCAGTGACCGGCAGATCGATGGGCCACCCGGCCAGCGCCTGGCCGGTGCGCAGATCCACGCCGTGAAGCTGATGGCTGATCCCACCGGGCAGCATGAAGGCCGCGTTACCGACGACGACGGGCGCTGACAGGTTGACGATGCCCGTCGTTTCATAGGTCCAGCGCAGCGCGCCCGTGCCGAGATCAAAGCTGTAATAGTGACCGCCGTTGGCGCCCACGATGACCTGATCCGCGGCCACCGCGGCGGCGGTGTTGCTGAACTGATCCAGGGTGTTCGACTGGCTGACCCACAGCGTCTCCCCGGTGGCGGCGTCGAGCTTCACGATCTTTCGCTCGGGAAATCCAGCCGAGACGATCAGAGCGCCGTCGGTGACGATGGGCGACGCCATCTCCAGGCCGCCCATCTCCTTGGTCCAGGCGACGCTGCCGTCGGCCAGACGAAAGGCGTACAGCTTGCGATCCAGCGACGGGACGAAGACCTTGCCTCGATCGACGGCGGGCGCGGCGTAGATCGTGTCGCCGACCGTTCGTTGCCACACCAGGCGCCCGTCGGAGGCGCGCAGCGCGCGCACGACGCCATTGAAGTCGCCGAAGACGACGAAGCCGTCGGCGACCGCGGGACTGGAGACGGTCATCGCCGTCGGTGGCAGGGAGAATGTCCACGAGCCGGCGGCGAACGCGGCGCCCGAGCGCTCGGCGGAGAAACGTGTGTGCGCGGCATCGGCACCGTGCGAGATCCAGTCGTCGGCGTGCGCCGACCCGGAAGGAAACAGGCACGCGGCGGCTCCAACAAGACCGACGACCCCCCGAACGTGAAGACGACGCACAGTTCTCACGTAATTCTCCTCACACAATAACCTCGACAGGGTGGGATGAAACTTAACCCTTGGGTCGAAGCCGCCGAAGGATTCTCCAGAGTATGATGACGTCGCACATGACGGTGAAGTTGAAAGTGTTGCGCACATTTAGCCTGGTGGTGAGCCTTTCGGCCTGTGGCGGCGGCGAGATCGGGGCCGGCCGTGACGCCCGGCCCGGCACCGGGGGTGGGGGCGGCAACCAAGGCGGCACCGGTGGCCGCAGGCCCGACGGGGGCGGGCTTGACCAGGCGGCGGATGGCGGCGGCGGCAACGGTGGCGGCGGGCAGGTCGGGCCAGACGCCACCGACGGGGTCGCGGATGTTTACGTGTCTGATCGCCCGGCCGATGCGCCGGGGATCCTGGTACACGTGGCCAACACTTGCCCATTCGATCTGTGGATTCATGGCGAAGGGCAGGGCGCGGTGCTGGCGCCCGATGGCGTCCGCCTGCACACCGGTGAATCCCAGGACTACGTGGCGCCCGAGACCTGGCCGGCGGCGCGCGTGACGGCCTATCTGGACGTTCCGCCCAAGGATCTGGCCGACAAGGTGGAGATGACCCTGGAAAAGAAGGTCGACCTGGGCGTCTTGAAGAAGGTGATCAATTACAACATCACCTACGTCGACTGGCTGGCCTTGCCCATGGAGATGGTGGCCCTGGGGACGGGCGCCGACTGCAAGCAGGTCGGGTGCTACGTTCCGGAGGCGCAGGTGCTGGCCGGTTGTCCGACCGGGTTGCTGTCGGGCAAGCGCTGCTTGTCGGCGGGAAATTTTTGCAGCGACCCGACGAACCAGGCGGCCGCCTTCTGTCACGCCCTGGACGCCAAGGTCAGTCAGTGCGCCGGCGACGCCCAGAAATATCCGATGTGCGCGGGCGCTGCCGGCGCCACCACGCCGCAGGTGTATTCCTGCGCCGGAAATTTTTTCAGCAAGAGCCCGCAGTGGTGCGCCGCGATCAACCGCGGGATGCTGGACGATCCCGACAACGGCGACATCTCGCTTTATTACAAGAACGAGCCGTACAACGTGTATTCAAAGTGGGTGCACGGCGTCTGCCCCGGGATCTACGCCTTCGCCTACGACGACTACGGCAAGACCAACGAGAGCGGCTTTCACAGCTGCACCGGTGGCACGCAGCTGAACATCACGTTCTGCCCGGCGGGCTAGCGTCTCGCCTGGCCGAACTCAACAAACCATCGAGGGTTCGTTCCCAGAAGATCGTGGCGCGCGCCTCGGGGTCGCGGTGCGGACCGGCCAGGCGAACGGCGGCCAGGTGGAGCAGCGTCGGCAGGAGCTGTCGCCGGAGGTCGGGGGCAAGGGGGGCGACCGCGGCTGCCACCCGGTCGCGATGGGCGACGAATCGGCCGCCCGGGCTGGCCAGCGCGGCGCGCAGGTGACGGGCCCGCGCGCGGAAATCGGCGTCAAGGTCGGCGGCGTTGTTGCCGGCCACGGCGCGGCGCTGGTCGCCAGCCAGGTGCCAGCGGCTGTCGAGATCAAGGGCGCAACCGGCG
>DATLVT010000173.1:0-2103 GCA_035577105.1 Polyangia bacterium | reverse complement strand
TAACCGATCGGCATTGGCGCTAGGGATCGCTCGCTGCGCGAAAGGGGCCTGCTGGCCCCTCTCGCGGACTCTCCCCGACGCGTCTCGCATGGTGCGCGGCAGAGCCTCCCGATGACTTGGACAGGCTCAAGCGCGGCGTCGGGCGAGCAGCCAAAGCCCGACCAGGAGGATCGCGCTGCTCCAGCTCCGCGCGCCGCCGCCGCCGGTGGAGCAACCGCCCGACGACGATGAACCGGTCGCGCCAGAGCTGTTGCCGCCGGTGCCTGTCGCGCCGCTGCTGCCGCCCGCTCCGCCGCCACCGCCCCCGGCGGCGCCGCCCGCCGCGTCGTCGGCGGGCGTGGTCAGGTCGGTCCTGACGTCGTGGGAGGGCGCGCTGTCGATGACGGGCGCGGGGGCTTCGGGGGCCGCGGTTTCGGTCACGGCGCTGTCGCGGGCGTCGGGCGTGGCGGCCACGTCCGGGGCGCCGGCGTCGGGGCTGGGCGCGCCGCTCAACACGCGGAACACCGTCTCGGCGATCTGGGCGTTTCCGACGTCGCGCGGGTGAACGTTGTCGAGGAAGTCCGCCCCGGCGCCGGCCAGCGCGGTGTAGACGTCGATCAGCGGGGTGGCGGTGTCGGCGGCCACCTTCTTCACGGCGGGGACGACGCCGCTGGTGAAGTTGGTGGGGCTGATCCCGTACGGGTTGTCGCCGAAAACGGGCGGCGGCAGCATCACGAAGATCTTGGGGTGGCTGCCAAGCCCGGCGTAATGGGCGAGCAGGGCCTTGTAGTCTCCGTCGAAGGCGGCGCTCTTGCTCCAGTTCGCCGCCTTTGCGTCATTGGTGCCCAGCATGATGAGGACGATGTCGGGCGCGAACGATCCGGACGCTCCGTACTGCGGCGTGTTCACATAGGGAGAGTCACCGCTTCGCAGCAGCGTGGTGCCACCCACGCCGAAGTTCATCACCTGATAGTCGGCTCCCAGCAGAACGCCCAGCTGCGCGGGGTAGGTCTTGGCCGGCGTCGATGAGCGCGCTCCCACGGTGATGCTGTCGCCCACGCAGGCCACCTTGGTGGCGGCCGCGGCGCGGGCGGCGCCCACCGTCGAAAGCACCAGGGCTGTCGCCAGACGAAGCCACGTCGCTGCAACCATGACTCCTCCTTTGTCGTGACGGATGTCGTGACCGACTGACCGCGGCAGAATCGCCGCCGGCGGTGCGGGCTGAGTGACCTACGACCTTAGCGCAGTCGGCCCCGATTCGAAACTCACAGCCGGTAAGGCGTCGGTCGCCGGCGCGGGAACAGCGTCGTGGCGATGGTGGTGGGCGGGACGCCGAACCGCACGCCCAGCGTGCGCAGGACGACGATCCCCAGCCGCCCCTGCGGCGGTCGCCGCACCGCCTGGACAAACGCGCCGTCGATGGTCGTGCCGGCGGCCTGCGCGGCGCCGCGGGCCCGCGCGGCGTCCGACGTGGCGGGCGGCAGTCCCTTGAGGTGCAGGGCGGCCCGCATCAAGGCGTGGTAACCGGCGATCCAGGCCATCCACGGCTCGGGGGCGCCGCCCGCCGCCACCTGGCCCAGCGCCTCCACCCGGCGGGCCAGCTCGGTCGACCCCAGCGTGTCGAGCTCGCGCAGGCACCCGGGGAACTCCTGCGCCAGCGCGCGCAGGCGCTCGCGCAGGGCGGTGGCCGCCGGTCCGCCCTCGGCCGCGCCGTCGCCGCGCCGGTCGCGGGCCCGCCGCAGGTCCAGCAGCGCCTGATACTTTCGCGTCAGGTCGGCGCGCGCCCGCTCGGTGAGCTCCAAGGCCTAGGCCGCCTCGCGCAGCGCGCGCGCCACTTCGTCGGCCAGGCGCCGCCGTCGCTCGGCCAGGCGGCGCGCGGTATCGAATCGCCAGGCGCGCAGCCACAACATGCGCAACGCCTCCGCCACCTCGACGGCCAGCTCTTCGAAACGCAGCGCCGCATAGCCGCCGCCCATTCCCAGCGCGAAGGTCAACAACCCCGCCGCCGGGCCCCGCCAGATGCCGATGGCGATGGCCTCGACCAGCCACGCCGCCAGCAGGAACGTTGCCCCGGTGATCAGCTTGACCGTCCCCAGCACGTCTTGGTCGCGCGTGGCCCGCGCT
>DATLVT010000172.1:0-20514 GCA_035577105.1 Polyangia bacterium | reverse complement strand
GCGGCGGGACGGACCACGGTCAACTACCTGGTGAGGTGCGCGCTGCCGGCAGGGCACAGCATTCGAAAACAAGATCAAGCCGGCAACTGGGTGACGTTCACCGGCGAGCTGGGATTTGGAGCAGGCTGGGAAAACGGCGCCTGCGACAAGACCTGCCAGGAAGGCGTCTCCGCCTGCATGATGGCGCGAATCAACACCGCCGGCGTGCACATCCCGCTGTGGCTGGACTCGCCGGCCCCGTCCATCGGCTGGGGCCGCAGCACGTACTACCCCAATCAAGAGGGAACTTTCTTCGGCAACATCTTCACGCCCAACCCCGCCACGGGAAAGCTGGACGCATTTTACTGCAACGGTCCGGGGTTCGCGCAGTCGGTGGTGCCGGGACGTCTGGGCGCTTTTCAATCGGGCGCGCCTTACACCAATCCGTTCGGCACCAACGCGGCCTGCGCCAACAACTGCATCGCCGCCGATTCGCCCCACCAGGGTGATGGATACAAGTCGTGCAAGGGTTACAACACGCCGGTGACGGTGTGGCGCGAGCCAGCGCCCACGTTCGATCCGACCACGACCTATCGTGTCTGTGCCCAGCACAGCGGGCGCTGCCTGGACATTTCCGGCGCTTCGAAACTGGACGGGGCCCCCGTCGTGCAGTGGGGATTCGCCAGCACCGACAATCAAAAGTTCAAGGTCACCAGCCTGGGCGACGGCTTCTACAGCTTCTGCGCCAAGAACAGCGGCAAATGCCTGGACACGCACCCCCCCAGCGGCGGCGACGGCAGCACCGTGGTCCAGTGGGCGTGGGACGGCAGCGACAGCCAGCGCTGGGCCATCTCGTCGGTGGGCGATGGCTGGTTTGCCATCATGGTCAAAGAGGGCAGTCAGTCCCTGGACGTCTACGGCGCCTCCTACGCCGACGGCGCGAAGATCGGCCAGTACCCCTACAGCGGGGCCCAGAACCAAACCTTCCGCATCGACTACTCCCCGTAACTTTCGCTCGCTGCGCTCGCTGCGCGAAAGGGGGCTGCTGCCCCCTCTCGCGGGCTCTCCCCGATTGCTCTCGCAAGGTGAGCCGGCCGGGCAGAGCCCGGCCTCCCGATGCAAATAGCGACGCTTCAATCCGGAGGGCAGATCTCCGCGAACGGGATTCAATCCGGTGAACCCTCTCCCGCTTGCGGGAGAGGGCCTGGGTGAGGGCTATCGTTGCAGCTCCACTTTGACGAAGCGCGGGTAGTAGATGGTGCTGTCGGACAGCAGGGTGGCGAGGGGGCCAAAGGTGTTGGCCACGTAGGTGACGACCAGGTCGGCGCCGGACAGCTCCGGGTGCGCCTTGGCGGCGTAGACGAAGGCGTTCGGCTGATCGGATTCGGGCGGACGAAAGGCGATGCGCGGCGGTGACCACGGGCCGGTGAGCTGATCGGCGAAACGCAGGGCCACCGTCGTGGCGCCGAAGCCTTCGCTCTTCACGTGGACGAAGGTGCCCAGCGCCGCATTCCACTGCAGCGAGCATTCGGCGCCCGCGTCGGCGATCACGACGGCCGGGGCGCCGCCCGCCACCCAGCCGCCGCCGCCGGTCCACCACTCCGTGGCGTCCAGTTGACCGGCCGCCAGCGCCTGGCTCGACCAGCGCGCCAGATAGCCAGCGTGATCGCCGGGCTCGCGCAGGGCCAGCGCCACGACGTGATCATCACCGGCCGTCGGCGCCAGCAGGGCCGCGCCCACGGTGAGGCCCGCGGGAACGGCCGGTGCCTCGACGTAACGGATGTGCCACTGGTCGGCGTCGTCGTCGGGATTGTCGATCAGGGCCAGGCGCCAGCCCACCGCGACGAACCCCAACCCTTGCCCGGGCGTCGCTTGCACGCGGGTCAGGAACAACACCAGCGTGTCGCCAATGCGCAGGCCATGTTGCGGCCAGTGCCACTCGGTGCCCTGTTCGGGAAAGAACGAGGCCGGTCTGGCGTCGGCGGCCGGCGATTCTGGACGCCAATGAAAAGAGATGGTGGCGGTGGTGGGATCGGCGCCGCCCTGCACGGCGACGCTGTTGCGCACCATCTTTGATTCCGTGCGCACGTTGGCCGGACTGGTGGCGATGAAGCTGTCGCCGAACAGCCACAGGATGCGATCGCCTCCCAGCGCCACCGAGAAAGCGGCGTCACCGCCCAGCCAGCGCGGGTCGCGTCGAAACAGCGCGTCCGCGTCCGGCCACGCCGCCGCCGTCACGCCAATCACCGGGCCTGGCGTGGTGGTGCCCGTGCCGCAGCCGGCGGTGGCCATGGCGGCCAGGAGAACCGCCGTCACAAGAATGCTCCGGACCTGAAACCGGGAACCCACCATGTTGCTGCCGCCACTGTAGCAGGCGGCGTGGCTCCGAAAATCGGTCACTTGATTTCGAAAATCGAACGCACCGGAAGCGCGGCGTCGGCCATCCGGTCAGGCCGTGCGGGCGCGCGATCGGCGTTTCCGGTGTCATGCATCCGATCGGGCTCCCCGTGCCGAACCTGACCCGCGTCACCGTCGACGGCTCCCCGAATTTCCATGATTGGGTGAAGCTGGTCGTCGATCCGTCAACCCCGGCGGTCTTCAGCTCGAGGCGCGTCAACACGCCCTAGCATCGCGGTGACCGGGGACTTACTAGGGGGTTACCCGCAATCGCCATCGTTGATCGACGTTGTCCTTGTTGGAACCTCCCCGAATCCCTAGATTCGCACGCTCCCCCACATGGAAGCCCCCGAGCAGAAAATGGCGGCGCCCGATGTTTCACAGGCCAGCGCCTGCGTTCTGCTGGTCGAAGACAACGAGGACGTGCGCGAGGTCCTGCGCGAAACGCTGATCATGGACGGTTACCACGTCGAGGTAGCCGTCGACGGCGCCGCGGCGGTACAGGCGGCAATAACGCTGAACCCGCAGCTTGCCGTCATCGACATCGGCCTTCCGGACATGGACGGTTACGAAGTCGCCCGGCGCATGCGAAAGGCTCTCGGGACCAGCATCGTTCTGGTGGCCTTGACCGGATACAACACCCCGGAAGACCGACAGGAGGCGTATCAGGCCGGTTTCGACGCCCACCTGGTCAAGCCGGCCGATCCGGGCGCCCTGGAACGGATCCTTGCGGCGGCCGGCGTTCGCAAAATCGGCTAGTCGGCTAGTCGCCGCGTCGAGGCCGCGCGCCGCGGCCACGTGATTCCAGCGCGTCCAGTCGTTCGCGCAGTTGCTGGTTCATGCGTTCCAGGGTGCGCAGCCGTCGTTGATCCTCGTCGACCATTCTGCTCAGCGCCTGGATCGCCGCCAGCGACACGCCATGAGCGTCGACCGCGTAATAGGTGCGGTCGCTGTCGCCCAGGCCGAAGGCGGCCCGAAAATCCTGGGCCATCGGGCCCATGTGCAGGACGCCGGTGGGCTCTTCCCGATAGCGCCAGGTGGCGATGGGCAGCTGCGCCACGCGGGCCAGCACGCCGTCGACGTCGGCCGGACGGATGGCCTGCTTGCGATCGCGGTCGCTGATGCACAGGGGCGCGCATCCAGCCGGGCAGGTCGGAGCGTCCGCCGTCGGCGTGTGACAGATGGGTGCGCCGGGGATGGGTCCCTGGGGGCTGCAACAGATCTGTCCCGCCTTGCAGCACGAGGTTCCGCAACAGGTGCCGGCGTCGCAGGTGGTGCCCGCATTGCACGAAAGCGGCTGACAGAGTCCGTTGTCACAGAATGATTGGTCGGTCGGACATTTCACGCCGCAGGTCCCGCAGTTGTCCGGATCGTTGCTGGGATTGACGCAGCGATTGGCGCAGCAGAGTCGATAGGCGGCGAAGGCGCCGCATCCGCAATCCGCGCCGCCCTGGTCGGGATTGCCGCCGTCCTGGCCACCGCGGCCTCCGTCCGTCGCTGTTCCGCCGCTGCCGCGGCCGCCGGTTCCCGCTCCCGCGCCGCCAGTCCCGCCGAACCCGTTACCGCTGTCCCGACCGAGGGGGCTGCTGGTGCTGCAAGCAAGCATTCCTCCGCAACCGAGGAGGAGAATCGCGGACAGCCATCTCGATGATGCACGGGCGCCCAACTGGATTTTCATCGGTCCCTCCTCCGTTTTTTCAGCAGGGTCTCCCCTTCCCGGGGGACCACCCAGCCACACCTCGGCCACCTACCTTGCGGTAGCTTGCCACCGCACTACATTTTTTGTCGTGGTGACAAAGGGGTACCTGCTGTTGGTTGCGCTGGTGCTGGGCGCTGGAGTCGGGCTCGGGATCGCCACCCACCGGGACCAGCGTTCGCGCGGCGATGTCCGGGCGCCGCTGGCGTCTTTGTCGACCCAGGCTGAGCCGTCCACCCAGACGCCACCGGCGCCTTCGCCGCCCTCTGGACCAGCAGCGCGACCCACAGCGCTGGCGCCCGCGTCAACGGGATGGATTCCCCGTGCGACCTCGTACTTTCCGTCACCGATCGGGACGGCGCTGGCCGCCGCCGGCGGCAGCACCGCGGACATACCGCCGGCGCCACCGCTGCCCCCGGTGCCGCCACCGCTGCCACCGCCCAGCCCTGACGCCGCCACGCCGCCCAGCCCATCGCCACCGCCCGATGCCGCTCCGGCGCCGCCGCCCCCGAACGTTGACGCCGGCGCCGGTGCCGCGCCCGACGCTGCCAGCTTGCCGGAGGTCAGTCCGGTGACCCGCTCCAGCTTTGATGACACCGATCGCGTCGACCCTCATCCGGTGATGGATCGTCCGATCGCACGCTCGATCTTCGACGACGAGGACAAGCAGGACCCGCACCCCACCGGGCCGTGACGTCGCTGGGCGAGGGCCCACAGGGGCCAAACGTTCCTTGCTTATGAGGGTCCAGCAGAGTAAGGACTAAGGACTGAAGCCCTTCGCGGAGTGGGCTGCAGCCAATCGGCCAGCCTAGCGACCTGGTGGACCCCGCCCGGGAGGACACCATGGAACGATTGATAGGCTCGAGGTTTGATCACGATGGGCTGGGCAGCGGTCGGCACCGGCATGCTCACGGTCTGTCCCCGGAGACGCCCACGACAGCACCGGACGACGCTCGCGTGGCCTGTGCGTTCTGCGGCAACATGATGATGCCGACGGCGACCCTTTGCGGTTACTGCTGGCGCCGGCGAGTCGATCCGCCGTCCGCCCGAACCCGCGCCCGAACCGGCGCCCAAAGCGTCGACCGAAACGGCACCCAGGCGTAGCCAGGGCAAAGTCGTCGGGGCACGAGAGACGGATTTTTCCAGACAGTCAGTACCAGGAAGGCACCGGACACCATGTCAGCCAAGACCATCATTTATTCCGACAGCGCACGAAGCAGGATCGGGCGCGGGCTCGATATTCTCGCCGATACCGTGAAAGTGACGCTGGGCCCGCGCGGCCGCAACGTCATCATCCAGAAATCGTGGGGCTCGCCCACCGTCACCAAGGACGGCGTCACCGTCGCCAAGGAGATCGAGCTGGAAGATCGTCTGGCCAACCTGGGCGCCCAGATGGTCAAGGAGGTCGCTTCAAAGACCTCCGACGTCGCTGGTGACGGCACCACCACCGCGACCGTGCTGGCGCAGGCCATCTATACCGAGGGCAGCAAGCTGGTCAGCGCGGGGCACAACCCGATGGACCTCAAGCGCGGCATCGACGCCGCCGTGGCGAAGATCGTCGAGCACCTGAAGACACAGTCCAAGCCGACCCGCGGCAAGACGGAGATCGCCCAGGTGGGCGCCATCAGCGCCAACGGCGACCACGTCATCGGCGACATCCTGGCCCAGGCCATGGAACGGGTCGGCAAGGAGGGGGTCGTCACCGTCGAGGAAGCGACCTCCATGGAGACCACGCTGGAGGTGGTGGAGGGGATGCAGTTCGATCGCGGCTATCTGTCGCCGTACTTCGTCACCGACGCCGAACGGATGGAGGCGGTGCTGGACGATTGCCTGGTGCTGGTCTACGAGAAACGTCTGTCCAGCCTGATCGAGATCCTGCCCGTGCTGGAACAGGTGGCCAAGGAGAAGAAGCCGCTGCTGATCATCGCGGAGGACATCGACGGCGAGGCGCTGGCCACGCTGGTGGTGAACAAGCTGCGTGGCACCGTCAACGTCTGCGCCGTCAAGGCGCCCGGTTTCGGCGATCGCCGCAAGGAGGTGCTGCAGGACATCGCCGTCCTGACCGGCGGCCAGGCCATCACCGAGGACCTGGGCGTCAAGATCGAGAGCGTCACCCTGAAGAGCCTGGGGCGCGCCAAGCGCATCACCGTCAGCAAGGACAACACCATCATCGTCGAGGGTGGCGGCAAGAAGGCCGAGCTGGCGGCGCGGGTCAGCCAGCTGCGCGTGCAGCTGGAGCTGTCCACGTCCGAGTATGACAGCGAGAAGCTGCAGGAGCGGGTGGCCAAGCTGGTGGGCGGCGTGGCCATCGTCAAGGTGGGCGCGGCCACCGAGTCGGAGATGAAGGAGAAGAAGGCCCGCGTCGAGGATGCCCTGCACGCCACCCGGGCGGCCATCGAGGAGGGCATCGTCCCGGGCGGCGGCGTGGCCCTGATCCGAGCGCTGTCGTCGCTGGCCAGCCTGAAATTCGATGACGATCGCCGCTATGGCGTCAATGTCATTCGCCGCGCGGTGGAGGAGCCGCTGCGCCAGATCGTGCGCAACGCCGGCGTGGAAGGCGCCATCGTCGTCGAGAAGGTCAAGAATGGCTCGGGGGCCTTCGGGTTCAACGCCGCCACGGAGGAGTACGAGGACCTGGTGAAAGCCGGCGTCATCGACCCCACCAAGGTCGTGCGCGTGGCCCTGCAAAATGCCGCCTCGGTCGCCTCATTGATGTTGACGACGGAGGCGCTGATCGCCGAAAAAGCGAAGGACAGCCCGGCAGAGGGCCCCGGCGCCGACTAGGCCGCCGGGTCGCCGCCCGGTTGTTCCAGTGGTCGCCTCATAGAAAGACACGATGGGAGTTAGATGACGGACGTCGTTTGTCAGATCAGCTTTGTGGGAATGGACGCCGTCGAGGCGGCCCGGGTCGAGGTGCGCGCCTGGTTGCTGAGACTGGGGACGTTGACCAGCCAGATGACGGGCGGGCATGTCTTGATAGAGGGCGTCGACGAGCACCGCAAGTTGCGCGTGTACCGGGTCCGCATGGATCTGTCGATGCCTGACGGCGCCGTGGTGGTGGTGTCGCATGAACATCCCAGCAACGCCTCCCACGAAGATCTCTACGTGGCCATTCGCAACGGGTTCCGGGCGGCGCGGCGACAGCTGGAGGAGTATGTGAAGACACAGCCGCCGCCCGCCGACGCGCTGACGGCCGCGGCGCCGATCGACAATCAGGCAATCAGCTGAAACAAAATCTTGGAATGAGGTAACCGATGATCGCGGTTGGTGGACTGGCATTGTTTGTTGGGATGTGTTGCGTCCTGGTGTGGCAAGAGTTCGCCCACCGACCGGTGCCGGCGCGAAACGGCGCGGACCGTTGAAAGCCATCACCGAGTCCCCGTCGACGCTGGACAACGCGCGCGCCAAGCTGGCGAACGCATGCGACGACCTGGACGTGGCGGTGCAGGCCCTGTCCGAGGGGGACGGCGGCGCGGACACCGTGATGGCCAGCCCCGGCCTGGTGGCGCTGCTCCTTCGCGTCGTCAAGGCCAGGCGGCAGGTCAACGGGCTTGAGCTGGTGGCGGCGGCAGAGACCGCCGAGCACCACTGGCTGACCACCCGGCAATAGTCAGGTGGACGGGCGTTGCAGCTCGGCGAGCAGCGCCGGCAACGAAACGACCGCGATGCCCACCGCGCCGTCGGACAGGCCGTAGGGCAAGATCAGATCGGGGCCGTTGAGCATGGCGCCGCACGAATAGACGACGTTGGGAACATAGCCCTCGCGCTCCGTCTCGTCGGGCGCCAGCAGCGGCTCGCGCAGCTGGCCCACCACGCGCCGCGGATCATCCAGGTCCAGCAGCAGAGCCCCGATGGCATAGCGCCGCATCGGTCCCACGCCGTGGGTGATGACCAGCCAGCCGGCGGCGGTCTCGATGGGCGAGCCGCAGTTGCCGATCTGCAGCAGCTCCCAGGAGTGGGTGGGCCGGTGCAGCTCGGTGACATCGGCCCAGTGGCGCACGTCCGAGGACGTGGCCAGGTGCAGGTTCTCCCGATCGCGGCGCGACAGCATCACGTACTTGCCCCCCACGCGGCGGGGAAACAGGGCCATGCCCTTGTTCTGCGCGGCCGGCCCGTTGAGGGTCGAGATCCGGAACGAGACAAAGTCGCTGGTCTGGATCAGCTGGGGCATGATCTCGTAGCCGTCGAAGGCGGTGTAGGTGGCGTAGTACGTCGTCGCGCCGTCGTCGTCGGTGAACAGCACAAAGCGCGCGTCCTCCATGCCGTGGGTCTCGTGCGGTCCGGCCGGGAAGATGCACCGCTCTGACAGCGCCGAATCGACGGGAAAGGTGGTGACGTAGCTGGATGAGGCCAGCACGTGGACGATCTTGGCCGTCTCATAGCTGATGGCGTGGGGCGGGCCATCCCGCTCCAGCATGGCCAGCGATTGCTCCAGCGCGGCCAGCGTGAAGTGTTCATCGAGCGGCTCGAGGATCGCCCAGGCCACGTCATTGCCGGCGTCCAGCTCGATCAGCTTGGCCTTGAACTGCGTCTTCTCGTAATAGGCGGGCGGCGCCCGATCGCCGGTGACCAGGCACGAGCCCAGCGGATCGAAGGTGATGGTGCTGGCGCCATCGATGACGCCGGTTCGAAACTCGATGGACGAGATGTGCCCCTCGCCGACGGCGCGCAGGCTCATGACAAACCGTCGCTGGCCCGCCGCCACACCGGTCTGATCCGGCGCCAGCACCAGCGAGGGGTTGAACAGGGCCGCCCCCTCGACCGAATACTCGTTGGTGAAGTAGGCGCCGATGAGCAGCTTCCGTTCCCGCGACAGGACCAGATCGGCCACGCGATGCTCGACCAGGGCGAAATGGCGGGCCAGCAGCCCCTCGAACCCCCGGTGACGGGCGCCGAATCGACGGAGCGTGTCCTCCAGGATCCGCGACACCTCCTGGTCCGAAAGGGCCAGGATGCGCGTCATCAGCAACCCGGCCCGCGTGCCGGTGTCAGCCGATATTTCTTCGCCCGGTAGATACGGTTTGGCGATGACCCGGCTGGCATCGTGCAGCAGCCGATGAGACGTTCTGGTTATCAACGACGGCGACGTGACATCAGGTGTCCGCTCCCGGCTTCTTTTCAGCGTATTCCAGGCCTTCTCCGGCCAGCTCCAGCATTTCGATCAGCGACAGCAGGAAGGAGACCGTGCTCTCCGCGCCCTGGTTCAGGTTGACGGCCGCCGCGCCCAGGCCATCCCGGCATCCGGCCGTGGCCGAGTCATAGATGGACACGCCCAGCCGGTTGGCGCCCAGGAACCAGGCGAACGATTCGCGCATGCGGCGCAGGTAACGATGATCGCCGGTCACCAGGTAGCCGGCGCGGAAGGCCAGCACGAAGGCGGCGGCGTCGATGGGCTGCTCGTCGGAATCCGAACGTGTCCCCCCGCGCGGGTGCCAGCCGGCGTTGCCCACCAGGCGCAGGCCGTCGTCGCGAAAGCAGGCCGTCTCCAGAAACTCCAGGGTCTCCTGGGCGACGGTCCGGCTCGGCTGGTCCTTGATGATCCGGTGCGCCCGCCACAGGGCCAGCGGCAGCAGGGCGTTGTCGTACGTCAGCGTCGGTTCGAACCAGCGCCAGTCGGCGGTGGCCTGGTCGCGATATTGACGGCAGAGCCGGTCCGACATCCGCGCCAGCAGGTCGGCGGCCGGCTTGACCTCCGGGTGGGCGGTCAGGAAGGCGGCGATGCCCAGCATGGTCAGCGCGGTCCCCCGCGGGCCCAGCTCGGTGGCGAAGGCCAGTCCCCGCTCGAACATCTGACGGGCCAGCAGCCGTTGTCCTTCCTCGCGCGCCAGATGCACCGCCATGCCCAGCGCCCACAGGGCTCGCCCGGTGCAGTCTTCGGAGCCCACGTCGGCGCTGTCGAACGAGCGGCCATAGGTCATGAGGTTCCGGAAGCGCCCGTCGCCCGTCTGCGCCACGTGCAGGAAACCCATGTACGTCGAGACCAGCTGTTTCGTGTCCCGGGAGCTGCTCAGGCGGTCGGCGTGCAGCGCGACGATCAGCGCGCGCGCGTTGTCGTCGACGCAGTAACCGCTCTCGCGGGCCGGCACGCTGAACGTGGCGTGCTGGATGATGCCGGTGTCGTCGGTCATGCGCAGCAGATGGTCAAGGCGCAGCTCGGGCAGGCTGCTGGGGCGCGGTGGGTCGTGACGACGCGGCAGTTTGGCCACGGTGCCCGGCAGGGTCGCCCCCAGGTTCAGATACTGCGCGCCGACGCGGGGCCAGGTGAACGCCCGGGTGAAATCGTAGGCCTGGGTTCGCACCCGGCTCAGCTCCGCCGGCGCGTCGGCCAGCGTCACGATGGTCCTGGCCAGCGCGGCGCTGTCCCCGAAGGGGAACAGGCAACCCCGGCCGTCCGCCAGCAGCTCCTGCGCGTGCCAGTAGGGCGTCGACACGGCGGCCGCGCCAGCGCCCATCGCGTACGAAAGGGCGCCGCTGGTCACCTGGGCCTCGTTCAGATACGGGCTGATGAAGATGTCGGCCGCCTGCAGGTAACTGCACAGCTCGTCGGTGGTGACGTACTGGTCGCGAAACACCACGTGGTCGCGAACCCCCAGCCTTTCAGCCTCGCGCTCCAGCCTGGTGCGATAGGCCTCGCCGTGCTGGCGCAGCACCGCCGGGTGGGTGGCGCCCACCACGAAGTAGACGAGATCGGGGCAGGCCGCGATCGCCGTGGGCAGGGCCCGCAGCACCGTCTCGATCCCCTTGCTGGGGCCGAGCAGGCCAAAGGTCAGCAGCATGCGCTGTCCCGCCACGCCGAAGCGGGCCTTCAACAGATCTTGATCGCAGGGGGCCATGTCGGGAATCCCGTGCGGGATGATCTCGACGCGGGCGTTGTGCAGGTCATAACGGCGCGCCAGCAGATCGGCGGCCACGTTGCTCATCACCACCAGGACGGCCGCCTTGGCCATGCGCTGCACGATCGTCTTTTGCGACTCCGACGGTTTGTCGAGGACGGTGTGCAAGGTGACGACGGCAGGCACGCGCAGGGCGCCCAGGATGTCCAGGACGTAAGCGCCGTCGTCGCCGCCAAAGATTCCGTATTCGTGCTGGACCGACACCCAGCGCACGTTCTTGTAATTCACCAGCTCGGCCGCCCGGGCATAGTCGCCCTTGGTTCCTTGCCGGACCTCGTACTCGACGCCCTCCGGGTACTCGTAGGGACCGCCTTCGTCGGTCACCGCCACCACCATCGGTTTCACCCGCGGGTTGGCGGCGTGCATGCCGGCCGCCAGATCGCGCGTGAACGTGGCGATGCCGCAGCGACGGGGCGGATAGCTGCCCACGAACGCGATGCGCAGATCGGGCTCTGCGGCCGCGATCTGTCGTTTGGCCACGGCGTTACCGGGCCCTCCTGGTTCCATGGATGTCCCCGCGAGGCGGGCGGGGTTAGTCGGCGACGGCGGCGACGGGAACAGTCTGCTCGACGGCGATCACGGTCGGCTCGGCGGCGGGGTCCGTGGTGGGCGAGCCTTCCGGCGCCACGGCGACGGCCGGCGTCCGGCGCGGACCGTAGTAGTTCAGATCCCGAATTCCCTGCGCGGTCAGACGATTTTTCGAATCCATGATGTTTCTCCGTTGCGGCGTGATGTTGGCGGCATGGGGTGTCGGACACACCGCAAATGCCGTTGAGGGCGGTGAGCATCGCTTCTTCAACATCACCGCAACACTGCAGCGAGAGAAAACGACTGCGCGCGAGCCCGGAGGCCCACGCGCTCATCCACCTATACGCGCAGATCAGCCGTTTGGCAACCTGGCGCGACCATGATCGCGCTGGCGGCAGCGACGGTCATTGCGCTGTCCAGCCGCCGTCCATGCTCTGCGCGCTGCCGGTGATCGACGCGGCATCGTCACCGCACAGGAAGACCGTCAGCGCGGCGATCTCCTCGGCGCGGACGAACTGGCGGCTCGGTTGTCGTTCCAGTATCACCTTGGCGATGACCTCGTCGGGTGGAATCTGGTGCACCCTGGCCTGGTCCTGGATCTGCTGTTGCACCAGCGGCGTCAACACATAGCCGGGACAGATGGCGTTGCAGGTGATCCCTTTTCCCGCCGTCTCCAGGGCCACCGTCTTGGTCAACCCGAGCAGGCCGTGCTTGGCGGCGACGTAGGCCGCCTTGAAAGGCGAGGCGACCAGGCCGTGCGCCGAGGCGATGTTGACGATGCGTCCCCAGCCCTTGGCGTTCATCCCGGGCAGGGCAGCGCGGATGGTGTGAAAAGCGGCGCTGAGGTTGATGGCGAGGATGGCGTCCCATCTGTCGACGGGAAACGCCTCGATGGGCGCCACATGCTGGATGCCGGCGTTGTTGACCAGGATGTCCACGCCGCCCAGCAGCCGGGCCGCGTCGGCGATCATCGACGCGATCTCCGGCGGGCGGCTCATGTCGGCGGGAGAATAGACGACCTTCACGCCGTGCTCGCGCTCCAGCGCGGCGCGCAGCGCTTCGATCTCGGCCGCCGCCCCGAACCCGTTCAGCATGACCTGACAGCCGTGCCCGGCCAGCGCCCGGGCGATGCCCAGGCCGATCCCGCTGGTCGATCCCGTCACCACCGCGGACTTTCCTTGCAACATGGTCCTCAATATTGAACCGGCGGCCCGCTCGCGTCGATCAATCGCGTCTCCACCCCTGCCGCGAGACCAGGTCAACCACCCGGGCGCAAATGTCGTCGCGAATCTCCCTGACTCTCTCCACCGGCTTGCCCTTGGGATCCTCCAGGGGCCAGTCGTCGCGCTGCAGCCCCGGGACGTACGGGCAGGCGTCGCCGCAGCCCATGGTGATGAGGAGCTGAGCGTCGGACGCCAGCGCGTCGGTCAGCAACTGGGGACTGGCTGCCGACAGGTCGACGCCGACCTCGTTCATGGCGGCCTGCACCTCGGGGTGCACGCGCGGCCCCGGCTGCGTGCCGGCCGATATCGCGCGCGCCTTGCCCGGGTCGGCCAGGCGGTTGAACCAGGCGGCCGCCATCTGCGACCGCCCGGCGTTGTGGACGCAGGCGAAGATGACCTTGGCGCTCATGCAGCGGTGACCTCGTTCTTTTGATCGTCCCTGGCAGTGACCACGCGCTCGGCGACGTCGGGAAGATCGGGGGCCAGCCAGCGGAACAGCAGCGTCGCCGCGGCGGCGCCCACCGTCTGCGCGGCGATGAAGCCGGGCGCGTCGGCGGGGCGGATGCCGGCAAAGGTGTCGGACGCCGCGCGCGCCAGCGTCACCGCCGGGTTGGCGAACGACGTCGACGAGGTGAACCAGTAAGCAGCGACGATGTACGCCGCCACGGCGAAAGGCGTCGCCGAGGGCTGCTTGCGCGAGCAGCCCCAGATCACCGAGACCAGGCCGAACGTCGCCGTGAACTCGCCGACCAGCTGGCCCACGCCCGAGCGCACGTGGCGGGAGGCGCTGAACAGCGGCGCGTCGAACATGACGTGGGCCAGGGCGACGCCGGCGAAGGCGCCGATCAGCTGCGCCACGATGTACGGCCCGACGTCGGCCCAGGCCAGTCCCCCCTGGCTGGCGTCGGCCACGGTGACCGCCGGATTGAAATGCGCGCCCGAGATGCCGCCGAAAGCGAGGATCAGCGCCACCAGCCCGCCCCCCGTGGCCAGCGTGTTGGCCAGCAGGGCGACGGCAGTGTTTCCCATGGCCAGCCGCTCGGCCATGATGCCGGAGCCCACGACGGTCGCCAGCAGCAGCGCGGTTCCCACCGCCTCGGCGACCGCCCGGCGGGGCAGCGACGCGGCGGGCAGGCGGGTCACGACGGACTCTTTCGGCCGAGGACCAGGGGCGCGCAGCAGGCGCCGGCCGGCGGGCCGGCCTCCGTCAAGCACGCGCGCAAGGCCTCGAGCGCCTGGACAACCTGGGAACGGTCCGCCGCCGGAAGGCGGCCGTAGACGTCCTTGAACACCTCACGCTGGTCGCAGCGAAGCGTGGTCAGGGATCGTTTGCCTTTCGACGTCAGGCGGACCTGGACCACGCGGGCGTCGTCGTCGCTGCGCGCGCGTTGCAGATGCCCCTTTCGTTCCAGCACCGTCACGTTGCGACTCATGGTGGAAAGGTCGACGCCCAGCCGGTCCGAGAGCGACCCAATGGTCGACCGGTCCGCCGCGCTGACGGCGGCCAGGGTCTGAAACTGCTCCAGCGTCAGATCGCCGCAGCAGACGTCTGACGACTGCCGGCGGGTGATCTCGCGGGCAACGTGCGCCAGTAGTTCAATAAACCGCTCTTGCTGGGCCATCTTGCAGAGCTTGTATCATGCAAGCATGGCCCAGCCGTCAAGCAACAATCGCGGACGGGCGGTCGTTCGCGGAACGACGCGCCGCTGCTAGTACGCGGCCGAGGCGTCCGCCGGACCGGTGCTGACGCCGACCTCGATGCCGACCGAGGCGTCCACGGTGGTGGTGGTGCTTCCGTCGTTGGTCGTCGTGGTGACCGTCGCCTTGACTGTGATGCTCAGCTCGAAGGTGGTGCTGGTGGGCATGCCGTCATGCTTGTGAACGCGGCAGATGATCTTGTGATGCCCCTCCTTGGTCTCCTTGGGGATCGTCACGTTGAAGTTCGTCTGCGCGGTGACGAGCACCGGCGGCGTGGTCGTGTCGTCGATGTAGACCTGGATGTGGCCGGCGTCGGCGATGTGCTCGGGCGGCGGCGTGGCGGAGGGCTCGATCAGGAAGACGTTCTTGACGTCGACGCTGACCGCGACCTGCTGCTCGGGCATGACGTTGTTGACGTCGACGTCGGTCGTCGCGTTGATGGTCGCATTGGGGATGTTCACCGTGGCGGTGTTGTCGTGGATGTTGCACGCGCCCACGCCCCCCATCGCCACAACCAAGACAGGAACTAACCTCGACGTTTTCATGTTGGTCTCTCCTTTAGTCAGTGAAGCCCGGATCAAGGAGGCGGTTCACCGTGCTCCGCCACCGTCATCCGGTGCGACCATGCATTTCAAGGAGCAAGCCAAGGACGGCGCGCCAGCACTTACGCGCGCTTACCAGCTTTCCGAGACGAGTGCGTCAGCGCCTGCGCGTTCCGGGTCTGTAACGGAGGCGACCTTGGGTTTCCAACCCGTGACGGGCCGGCGCGCGAAAACCACGGCCGCTTGTCAGTTCGTACAAGCCTGACGCGTCAGAGTTGCTTCGCTTCGCGCACGGCGTTTTCCAGCGCCACGTGTGGGTCGGCGGTGATCGCCCGCGTCGCTGGGTCGTGGTACGTCATCAGCGTGCGCATGGGCCAGGCCAGCACCTGCCGCCAGCAGGCCGCCACCACGCCAGGATCTTTTGATCGCCGTGCCATCTGCATCAGCCAGACCTTGTCCGGCTTCAACATCTTGCGGCCCATGAAGGGAAGCTTGCGGTACTCGTCGGCCGGGTAATACCAGGCCAGGTTCTCGCCGGCGATCACGGTGCCCGTCGGCACGTGATGCAGCCACAGCTCGTCGACGGGATCATTCGGCCCGCGCATCATCATGGTCATCATCTTGAACATGGACAACGGCCCGTCGGAGCCGCCCTCGGCCGGCGTCTGGTGATCGGGGAATCCGATGAGGCCGTGGAAAATCACGGCGTCCAGCTGGCCGCGAAACTGGGGCAGCGGGTTGTCCAGGTTCATGGCCGCCACCTGCGGCTTCTGCATCAGGCTCTGGCCGTGGCGGGTTCGCGGCACGCGCACCGGCGGCAGCAGAAACTTGGCCTCCGGGAAGGCGTCGATCCAGCCATCCATGTGCAGGTGGTGCCCGCCGCCGACGGACAGGACGTAACGCACCCGCAACCCGGTCTCCTTCTCAAGCCGGCGCACCTCGTCCACGGCCTGGGCCGGATCGACGGCGTTGGCCACCAGCAGCACCGGCTGGCCGTTCGGCTCGAGCAACCGAAAAATCAGGCAGCGGTTGTTGATCTCGAACATCCGCTTCGACAGGCCCGGGCGATGGCGCGTGGCGATGATCCAGAATCCGTCGGCCACCGGCGCGGCCTTGCCCGGGGTCTCTCCATCCAGTTTCACGTCCATCGTCAGCTCCTCCGGCGGGCATGTTCCGATGATCGCCACCCGCCGGCAAGTGCGGTCACAAGGCGATGGCCAGTCGAAACAGGAACTCCTGCTCGAAGCGGCTCTTCAGCGCCTTGATCGTGGCGGTGTCTCCTCCGAAGTGATTCAGCAGGTAATTGAACGTCGCCCTGAACCGACGCGAGCGCCAGTAGTTGATTCCGAATTCATAGGAGTCGACCTTGGTTCCGCCGGTGACCGGGCTCTTCAGCGTCAAGGCGGCCGCGTCGGAGGCTTCGCTGACGGTCTCGTCGAGGTAATCGATCTTCAACGCCAGCTGCAGTCCGTTGTCGGGCGGTTTGACCCCGAACTTGCCGAACCGACCAGGCGTCTGCAACCCCGGCTCGCCCACGATGCGATCGTCGCCGATGGCCCACAACCACAGCATCCCGTAGGCGGCCCATCCCTTCAGCGTCTCGCCGCCCAGGATGACCGGCGCCTTGGCGTTGGTGACGTCCATCGCCGACAGCGGCTGTTTCTTCCAGATGAATTCGAATCGGCCGCCGAACTTGTGAGCCACGGGCGCGTTCAGCTCGGCCGCCCAGGCCTGCAGGCGCCCGACCTGGTGCAGCTCGACCGGCGTCTTGGTCCCCATGGCCGACGTCCAGGTCCAGGCCGGGTTGAAGAAGCCGAACCCCGCCTGTGTGCTTTGCGAGGCGGCGATCAGCGCGTTGTTGCGATCGCCGGTCCAGAACGATCCGCCCACGGTCACCGCCTTCAGGGCGTCAACGCCGCCCAGCAGCGGGGCCACCCAGGCCCGGCCGATGACGTCGAACTGGTTGTCGGCGTTTCGAAAGTTCTGGCCGTCGCCGTCGAACAGGCCCAGGGAGTAATAGAAATTGCGGTCGGGGTTGGTGCCGTGAACCATGGCGCCCACCTCCTTGCCCGAGGGAGCGCCGAAGGCGCGCACGGCGATCGATTTCTCCATGAACTCGAGATATTTGTCCGACGTTCGATTCTCCAGCGTGAAGGGGGCGTCGAACTGGCCCATCTGGAAGATGAAGAAGTCCTTGAACGGCGCCAGCGCGACATAGTCGTCGGTGGCGTTCAGGTTGGACTGGGCGATGGGGTTGGCGCCGGCCGGCGCGCCGGAGGCGAAATCGCCGGCGATGCTGAAGAAGACAAAGTTGTCGACCCACCCGGTCAGCTCCAGCCGCGCCCGCCGCAGCAGCAGCGTGTTGAACGGCGTCTTGTTCCCGCTCTTGAAGAAGTAGCCGTCGGCCTGCACGCGACCGCTGGGAAACAGGACGAACATGTTGTCGGGCGAACGCAGGAAAGCCGTCTGGGTGCTGATGCCGGCCAGCGGTTCGTTGCTGGCGGGCGCGGCCGGCGGCGGCGGGGGTGGTGGCGGCGGCGGTGGCGATGCCACCACCGGCGGTGGCTCGGGCACAGCGGGCGGCGGTGGTTCGACGGCCGCGGGCGCCGCCGGCGGTGAATCGGGCGGCGGCGGATCGGGCGTGTAGTGCAAGATCACCGGCGGCGACTCCGGCACCGAATCAGGCGGCGGCGCTCCCGGCGTGTACGGCAAGATCACCGGCGGTTGATCGGCAACCGCGGAGGGCGACGGCAACGGCTCGGCGGATTCGTGCTTGGGCCAGACCCGCTTTTGTTTTCTCGTCTGCGCCGAGGGTTCGGGATCGCCCTGCGCCTGCGCGCGAATGGCCGACAGGATCGCCCTGGCCATCCTTTCGTCATCCAGTTCCTGCGGCGTCTTCTGCTGCGCCAGCGCGGCGCCCGACGGCAACAGCGCCATGAGCAGCAACGATGATTTCAGCAGAAATGATTTGCCCACAGCTTTCGTCGGACGATTACAGGACATTCCTAGGCTCTCCCTTTCCCCCGGGGGCGCCGATCATGCCGATCGCTCGCTGAACGCAGGTGACGATCTGGAAACTTCTTGGGCGGACAGAAACGCGCACCGTTGCAGAACTGTCACCGACGGGCGCCGAACAAAGAAAAGGGCGTGTCCCTCACCAGGACACGCCCTTTTGAAGATCCTTAAGTCTTCACGCGACTAGTTCGGAACAACGCCGGCCGGGTTGGCCGCGCAGGCGTTCGCGTTCGAAGCGGCGCTGCACTTGGTCACCTCGTTGTAGTCCTCGCAGAAGACGCCGCCCGGGACCGGGATGAAGCCGCGGCTGGAGATGATGGGGTTGATGATCGAGCCGTTGCTGAAGCACTTGGCCAGCTCCAGCTCGCCGTCCTTGACGGCCGGATCGCCAAAGCCGACGACGCTGTTGAAGTACAGCTTGCGCGACAGCGGGTAGAACGTCGTGTCGGCGGGCGCCGTGACGATCTTCTCGATGTTGGCCTGGGTGTCGGTGATGCCGTTGACGGTGAGGGCGATGGCGCCCGGCTGCTGATCAGCCTCGCGGCCGGCGTAACCGACGCTGCAGGGGCTGGCCTGCGCGAGGCAGCCAATCTGCTCGGTCGAGCTGGCCTTGGTGCAGGGCGTCCCGCCGCCGGTGATCACCTTGCTGGTGTGCACGCGGTAAAAGGCGCCGGTGATGAAGCGGTTGATGTTGTCCTTCACGTACGTCCCGTCGGCATTCTTGACGACCAGGTTGTACGCCCGGCCATTCATGCCGTTGGCGCCGAAGCCCTGCACCGGGCTCTTGGCCGCGATGCAGTGAGCGTTGATGGCGCCGCCACCCAGATCCTGAAACGGCTGAAAGCACTTGCCGAACAGCAAGGTGTTGCCGTTGGGGCAGATGCTGATGCCGCTGGTGGCCGGCTTCATCAGCTGGAACTTGCCGGGGGTGCAGGGGACCGACGGATACAGGGCGGCGACTGCCAGGTCGGCCGGAACCTCGACAACGGTGACCAGACCCAGCGTGCCGTCACGGCTGCAGGCCTCCTCGTTGGCGTCGCAGGGGCGACGGATGGGATCCTTGTCCTGGTAGTCGTCGTCGCCGGCGAAGATGGCGCCCAGGCCGAAGGCGTTGCAGAAAGCGACCGGCTTGGCCACGGCGCCCGTGACCGCCTTGGCGGAGGGGAGGCCGGGGAGACCGATCAGCGACAGCAGCGTATCGCTGGTGCCGGAGAAATCTGAACGACGGAAGGCGTGACGGAGCTGGGTGCAGGTGCTGCCCGTGCAGGACGCCTCGAACAGCGAGCCCCAGTTGTTCACCAGCGACTTGCGCACGTCGCTGTTGCAGTCGGTGGCGCCGGCGTGCGGCTTGCCGCCGAAAACCAGAGCCAGGACGTCCTTCCAGTCGGTCAGGTGATAAGTGTTCGTGCCGGAGTCGCAGCCCGGGCAGTTGACGACCGGCGCGCCGTTGGCGTCGGTGACGTTGAACGACTTGGACGTCGAGAACGCCAGGCCGCCGCCGCACTTGTTACCTTCGGTGGCCGAGGCCACGACGGCGATGCCGTCCAGGCCGACGACGATCCCTTCGGCGGTGGCGCCCTTGGCGCAGATGGCGGTGGTGTTGCCCAGCGCGCGCGACATCGGCGCCGTGGTCTGCGTCGGCGTCGGCGCGGTCATGGCGTTCTCGCCGGTCGTCGATCCACCGCCGTTATAGGTGATGCCTTTCCCGGTCGCGCCCGGACACTGAGCCAGCACGTCCTTGGTGACCTGTTCCAGTGTGTCTGATCCCTGCAAAGCGATGTTGTCCATCGCCCCTACGGTGTTGACGACGGCCACGACGCCTACGCCCACCATGAGGAATGTTGCGCCCACAATTTTCGTTCTCATTCTGAAATCCTCCGTTGATTGGTCTCGAGACCGGCTCCGCTGTTCGCGAATCCACCGATCCGCCCGACGACCGCCGTAAACAAAGACTGGGCCAACTGCAGATCGCCCGATCGCGTCGGCGCCAACCGTGGTCGATCTGGCGGTTTGCCACTGGAAAGCGCCCCGGCCGGCGCGGCGGTCGTCCTCTCATTCCTCCAGGAATCGAAGGCGCCTCTCCGGAAAGCGGAGGGCGGCGGCGGCGCTGTTGCGCTCGCTGGCCGGGAGATCGGGCGCCGAGCCCGAAATCTCGCGCCCATCGAGACGGCGCGCCGCAGGCAGCCATTGGCGCGGAGTTTGATATGCGCCCCTGCGTCGCTGTCGCTCTCGTTCAGCGCGGCGGGTTTTTCATTCCAAAGAACCGAGGAGGAGATTGTGATGATTCGATCTGAAACCACCAAAGCCGTGCTCTTGACGGCGGCGGCGCTGTTCACCAGCGCTGCGTTCGTCAACTGTTCCAGCACCAAGAACACCACCACCGCCGCTGCCGACGTCGGCTCGGTTGGCCTGGCTGTCAAGCTCTCGACCGGGGTCAACGTCGACAAGGTCGACTACAAGATCTCCGGAAATGGGATCACGCCGGTCACCGGCAGCATCGCGGTGTCCGACCCCGGCGCGACGATATCGGTGCTGGTGAATGG
>DATLVT010000171.1:0-7589 GCA_035577105.1 Polyangia bacterium | reverse complement strand
GCCGGCGGCGCGCACGCCTGGCTGACCGACGGCCGCACGTTTCGTGAGACGCGCGTCGGCGAATCCGACGCCGGGCGTGTTCTGGTGGTGGTCTCGCAGGAAAACGGCTCGCTCTCCGCGCTGGTCGCTGAACCGTCCTTTGCCGGCGTGATCCTCACCGGGCTGAGCGCCGGCGCCGAGACCTGGCGCGAGGTCACCCGCACGCCCCTGGCGCTGCCGAAGGGAACGCCCGAAGCGTCCTTCGCATCGACTGCGCCCGACGGCGCGCTGTGGGTGGGGCTGCGCGTTCGCGACGAATCAGGCCAGGCGCTGGCCTTTCGTCTCCTTCCGCTGGACCTGCATCCAGGGGCTGCGCTGGAAAATCGTCACACCGTCGGGAAGAACGGCGCTGGTTTCACACCCGAAAACACTGCCGTGCCCTCCGACGTCACCGGCCTCCTGTTTGATCGCGACACCCTGTGGTGGTCGTCGGGCAGCGGCATGTCTCGCTGGCAGGACGGGCAGGTGCGCACGTGGGGAGAGAACTCGGGCCTGGACAACGAGGTCTGCCACGCCGTCGCCGTCGGCCCCGACGGGCAGATCTGGGCCGCGACGTCGGGCGGTCTGGCCCGGTTTGACGGGACCCGGTGGCGCTCGTTCGGTGAGCGACGGGAGCAGGCACAGGAACAGCAACAGCACGCACCCCAGGTCCTGGGCCTGGCCAGCGACGGTCACCAGCGGCTGTGGGTGGCCACGACCAAGGGATTGCGGGTGATCGACCGCGATCAGGCGGCGCGAGGCGACGCCGGCACGATGATCGTGACAGACCGCATGCAGGACGTCAGAATCGACCGGTACGGTCGCATCTGGGCGCTGGGCGCGAACGCCATCACCATGGTGGATCCGTCGTCTCCAGCCGCGTTTTCGACGCAGCACAACTGACGAGGTTGCTTATGCCGATGACCGCAGCCGCGAGCCAAACCGGAATGACGCATGGCCTGCCAAGTTCTGGTACTGTGTTTCTGTGAGCGCCAATACGGAAACGAAGCCTCCGTCAGATCCGGAGATCCCCGACATCCTCCCGCTGCTGCCGATCCGGGACCTGGTCGTCTTCCCGTACATGATCGTCCCCTTGCGGGTGACCCGCCCGGTGTCGATGGAGGCGGTGGCGAAGGCTCTGGAGGCTGAAGAGCGGCTCTGCTTCCTGGTCGCGCAGCGTGACTCGTCCGAAGACGATCCGTCGTCGTCTTCGTTTTATCGCACCGGCACCATCGGGATGATCATGCGAATGCGCAAGCTCTCCGAGGGTGGACTGAAGATCCTGGTGCAGGGGCTGTGTCGGGCGCGCATCTCGCGTTTCATCTCCGAGAGTCCCTGTTACCGGGTTCGTATCGAACGCCAGGAAGACCCCACGCCCTCGCGCTCCGTCGGTCAGGAGGCGCTGTTGCGTTCGGTGCGCAGCAACATCGACAAGCTGACCAACCTGGGCAAGTCGGTGCAGCCCGAGCTGTCGATGGTGGTGCAGAGCGTGGACGATCCCGGCCGCATGGCCGATCTGGTGGCGTCGAACCTCACGCTGAAGGTGGTCGAAGCGCAGGAGCTGCTGGAGCTGGATTCGCCGGCCGATCGGCTGACTCGCGTGAACCAGTCGCTGGAGAAAGAGATCGGGATCTTGGAGGTCCAGTCTCAGATCCAGACACGCGCCAAAGAAGAGATGTCCAAGACCCAGCGCGACTATTATCTGCGCGAGCAGCTGCGCCAGATCCGCAACGAGCTGGGCGACGGCGACGTCCATGGTGAAGAGATGGACGAGCTGCGGGCCAAGGTGGCGCGCGCCGGCCTGTCGGACGAGGCCAAGACAGAGGCCGAAAAGCAGATCCGCCGCCTGGACCAGATGCACGCCGAGAGCGCCGAAGCCTCCGTTCTGCGCACGTATATCGATTGGCTGGTCGAGTTGCCCTGGAAGGCCGCCAGCCAGGACACGCTGGACATCGAGGCGGCGCGACGGATCCTGGACGAGGATCATTACGACCTCGAGCACATCAAGGACCGCATCCTGGACTATCTGGCGGTGCGCAAGCTGCGCGGTGGCGTGCACGGGCCGATCTTGTGTTTCCTGGGCCCCCCCGGCGTCGGCAAGACGTCGCTGGGGCGGTCGATCGCCCGCGCCGTGGGGCGCAAGTTCGTGCGCATCTCGCTGGGCGGTGTGCGTGACGAGGCAGAGATCCGCGGTCACCGACGGACGTACGTGGGCGCCTTGCCGGGGCGTCTCATCCAGGGGCTCAAGCAGGCCGGCACCAACAACCCCGTCATGCTGCTGGACGAGGTCGACAAGCTGGGCGCCGACGTGCGCGGCGATCCGTCGGCGGCGCTGCTGGAGGTGCTGGACCCCGAGCAGAACCACAACTTTCGCGATCACTATCTGGGCGTGCCGTTCGATCTGTCGCGCGTGCTGTTCATCGCCACCGCCAACCTGCCGGAGACCATTCCCCCGCCGCTGCGCGATCGCATGGAGACGCTGCGTCTGTCGGGATACAGCGAGGAAGAAAAGCTGGTCATCGCCGAGAGATTCCTGGTGCCCAAGCAGATCTCCGAATCAGGGTTGACCGCCAAGGACATCGTCGTCGGTCGGCCGCTGCTGCAAAAGATCATCAGCGAGTACACCCGCGAATCCGGCCTGCGCGAGCTGGAACGGCTGGTGGCGCAGCTGGCCCGCAAGGTGGCGCGCCGGGTGGTGGAAGCCAGCACGCTGGCCGAGCGTCGCGCGACCAACGGCGCCGCCAAGACAAAGCGCGCGCAGCCCAGCGCGACGTTGACGACGGACGATCTTCCAAAGTTCCTGGGGCCGCCCCGGTATCTCGCCGAAGAACGGCGGGGCGTCGACGAGGTGGGCACCGTCAACGGCCTGGCCTGGACGCCGTACGGCGGCGAGGTGCTGCACGTCGAGGCGCAGACCATGGCCGGCAAGGGTTCGCTGATCTTGACCGGCCAGCTGGGCGACGTGATGAAAGAGTCAGCGCAGGCGGCGCTGTCCTTCGCCCGGGCCCACGCGCTCATGCTGGGGCTGCGAAACGAATTCTATGCCGGCCGCGAGATCCACATCCACGTCCCGTCGGGCGGGGTTCCCAAGGACGGTCCGTCGGCGGGCGTCACCATGGCCTGCGCGCTGGTCTCGCTGATCTCCGGTGTTCCCGTGCGCCACGACGTGGCCATGACCGGCGAGCTGACCCTGCGGGGCAAGGTGTTGCCCATCGGCGGCCTCAAGGAAAAGCTGCTGGCGGCAGCGCGCGCCGGCATGACCATGGTCATCATCCCGCACGCCAACGCCCCCGAGCTGTCGGAGATCCCCGATCACGTAAAGGCCAAGGTGACCATCAAACCGGTGCGTGACATGAGCGAGGTTCTGGACCTGGCGCTGGTGCGGCAGCCGCGGAAGACGAAAGCGTCGGGTACGCCTGCCGTCTCCGCCGGCGCCAGCAACAACAAGTCGCGCAGTCTGTCGCGGCGGGGAACAGCCTGACGCTCGCTGCGCGAAAGGGGCCTGCTCGCCCCTCTCGCCGGCTCTCCCCAGCGCTTCTGGCAAGGTGAGCCGGCCGGGCAGAGCCCGGCCTCCTGGCCGAAAATATCGGCGCTGACTAAGTCGGTGACCGCAAGGGCGTCAGGGCGATCAGGCGCTCTGTCGGGTCGTCGGCTAGCAGCGGGCCGGGGGCGGCGTCGCCCTGCAGGCGGCGGTCGAGCAGGTGCGAGGGGTTCACGTTGCCGATCGCGGCGAGCATTGTTTGCCGTAGCGTCGGGTGCTTGGCCTCCAGCTGGGTCAGCAGTGCCTTCATCTGCTTGCGCTGCGCCTCGGACTGCGATCCGCACAGGTTGCACGGCAAGATGGGAAATCCGCGCTCCACGGCGAAAGCCGCCAGTTTCTCCTCGGCGCAGTAGACCAGTGGTCGGATGACCACGTGCCGCCCGTCGTCGCTGACCAGCCGGGCCGGCATTGAGGCCAGCTTGCCGCCGAAAAAAAGATTCAGGAGCAGGGTCTCCAGGACGTCCTCACGGTGGTGGCCGAGGGCGATCTTGTTGCACCCCAGCTCGCTGGCCGCCCGATAGAGGATTCCCCGGCGCAGGCGCGAGCACAGCGAGCAGTACGTCTTGCCTTCCGGAACTTTGTCGGTGACGATCGAGTAGGTGTCTTCGTGTAGGACTTGGTAGGGAACCTGCTCTTGCTCCAGCCAGCGTACCAGCGGCGTTCCGTCATACCCGGGATGGCCTTGATCCAGGTGCACAGCCAGCAGGTCAAAGCGGACCGGAGCCCGTTTTTGCATGGCGCGCAGCAAAACCAGCAGTCCGTAGCTATCCTTCCCTCCAGACATCGCGACAAGGATCCGATCTCCGTCCTGGATCAGTTGGTAGTTCCCCACCGCGCGGCCGACGTCTCTTAAAAGGGTGCGTTCCAGTTCCATGGAAACTCAGCATGCTAACGCCATCTCCCGGCCGGGACCACGGTTGTCTCGCCGCCCCGGCTCGCGTCGCTGGGGCTGGGCGGTGCTGGGGTCGGCGGCGGCGCACCTGGTCCTGCTGTCGGCGCTGGTCCAGGAGACGCGGCGCACGGCGACGCGGCCCGACGGCGGCGTCGGGTTGGCCACCGCCATCGAGGTCGCCGCAGAGCCGCTGCTGATCGACGTCGCCATGATCGACAGCGCGGCGGCGCTGCCCCTGCCGGCGGACCCTGTCCAGCCGCGCCCGCAGCTGGGAGATGCCCCGCAAGCTGACCGCGACCGCGACGTTCCCACGACCGTGGCGCCGCGGATGGCCCAGGACCATGACCACCCACACGTTCGACCGGCGCCCGATCATGGCCAGGCGGGGGGACACCTGCCCGCGGCCGCCTGGCGTCACGATCAATCGTCGTTGCAGGCCCGGGTGACCGACGGCGCCTCTGTCTCGCAGCCGTCGCACGAGAAGACGTCGCGCCTGGCCTCGTCTCCGCAGGCCATCCGGCGCGAGGCAACGGTGGGGACCGGCGACGCCGCCCACACGCGCACGCCGACGCGCCTGCCAGCGGCCGCGCAGTACGCCGCGCCGGACCAGGGCGCCAACGCGGAAGGCGCCGGCACCGTCGAAGGGACCCGGGCCGGCGTGTCGACGGCGCTGGATGTGCCGCAAGTGTCGGCGACGTCGACGAACGATCGCGGGCAAGGCCCACTGGACGCCGAGGCGGGGCGGCGATCATTTGACGACGAGCGGCGCGGTCCTGCGCAAGATGACCGTTCGGTGCGGGCCGCGTCGGCGGAACACCAGCCGGGCATCGCCGATTTCTCGCGTTCGGCAGCGCCGGCGCAGGCCGATTCTCCGACGGGCCGCGGGCCGGCCACAGCGCCGGGCGCGGTGGCTCGTCCATCCGCGGGAACGGCGTCCTCCGAATATGGCGCCCCCAACGTGCAGAAGCTGGGACCGACGGTCAGCGAGCGAACGCAGGAGCGCACCTACGATCGCTATACCCAGGAGATCGCCGGCCGGGTCAATCGCGAGCGCATTTTTCCCAAGGCGCTGGCGTTGCGCCTGGAACAAGGCGAGACCATCGTCTTTTTTGTGTTGCGTCCTGACGGCAAGATCCGGGACGGCGTGCGGGTCGTCAAATCATCTGGTTTTGACGAATTTGACAGCGAAGCGGCGCGGGCCGTCTTGCGCGCAGCGCCATTTCCCCCCATGGCCGATCAGGCCACCGCGCGTCCGCTGCCCGTGATGTTGCGCGTCCTATTCGCCAACCCGGTGGTTCCCTGAGATGAAAAACGGCGGGAAAATCATCGCCGACGCGTTAGATTTGCCGGTGGGGGTCCGCAGTGGCTAACACCAGTCCCCAGCCTTCGCACAGACGGCCGCCGCGTCGGATTGGCTTTTGGCTGATCGTCGCGGCGTTGGTCCACGCCGAGTTGCTGCTGGTGCTGGGACTGGTGATGTACGCGCTGGCGCCGCGAAACGCCGATCTGCAGAAAGAGCTGGCCGAGCGCAATCCTGGCGATGGTCCGTCCATCGACGTGGGCATGGTCGACGAGGAGGCCGCCCGCCGGATCGTCGCCGACCTGGAAAAACAGGAAGAGCAACGCAAGGCCGAGGAGATCAAGAAAGAGGTCGATTCGATCAAGGCGCCCGGACAGGTGGTCGACATTCCCGTCCCTCGCGAGGAGCGCCGGCCCGACGAAGCCAGGTTCGCCTCCGAGCACGACACCACCGTGACCAAGGAGACGAAGAAGTTCGGAAAATTCGACGAGAAGTCGCAGCAGGGTGACGCCAGCGGCGAGGCGCGGCCGACCACGCCCCGCTCGCCGACGCCGCGACCCCCCGATGGACGGCTGGCCATGCGCGAACCGACGCTGGGACGCGCCCTGCGCCCTCCTGGTTTGACCGCGCCCGAGGTGAAGGGACAGCAACCGGGCAGCCGCTATGGCGTGGCGGATCCGACGGCGACACCCGCCGAAGGGGCGCTGCCGCAGCTGGGCAGCGACACGCCGCCGCGACGGGCGACGGGTGGCGGCGCGCAGGCGGGCAGCACGCCGTCATTGATGCCGACCGAAGAGCAACTGGCGCGCGCCATCGGCGGCGGAACACAGGACGCGCTGAAGGATATCGACGACGGCGAGGAGACGGCGCTGAATTCCAAGAAATGGCGCTTTGCCTCGTTCTTCAATCGCGTGAAGAAGCAGGTCGCCGAGCACTGGCACCCGGAAGAGGTCTACCGGCGCCGCGATCCCACCGGCGCCGTCTATGGTCACCAGAACCGGTACACGCTGGTGCGCGTGCAGATCAGGCCCGACGGAACGCTGGCCACTGTTTCGCTGGAGCAGCCGAGCGGGCTGGAGTTCCTGGACGACGAGGCGATCGAGGCCTTCAAGCAGGCGCAGCCGTTTCCCAATCCGCCGCGCCAGCTGATCGAGCGCACCGGCATGATCAGTTTCGGGCTGGGATTCCTGCTGGATCTCAACGGCGCCACCAAGATGCAGTGGTTCCGTTATTGACGAGTAAATAGCCCGGCGACGCGCGACGTTTTTGACCCGCAGCGCCTTGATCTCGCCCAGCAGCGTGTCCACGCTGACAATTAGTCGGCGCGGGTTCCGCGGGAGTCACTGGCGGGGACCTTTGCGCAGGGGGAAGGAAGGTGACTCATGCGTGGGCGAGTCTATTTCTTGGTGCTGGGATTTGTGGCGGCGAGCGGGCTGCTTTCGGCGGCTTCGTTGATTGCGGAGGCAGCGGATGAAAAGAAACCCGAACCGCCGGTCTCGCGGCAGTCGAAGGGTCCGCCGCTGACCGAGACCGGGCGCGTCGGCGCCACCAACGTCGAGACGGGCGGCACCACCGTCGAACCTCGGTCGACGGTGACGATCCCCTCGGAGAATTCGGTCGAACGAGCGGTGGCCGCCGAAGGTGAAGCGGAGGATGACAGCGCCCGCAAGCCGGCGGCTGGCGGGGTGATCGATCCGGTGCGCCTGGATCAGGAGGTCAAGGCGAGGTTCTCCGAAGCGCGCACCTGTCGCGTCGACGTGGCGCGACGGAAGCAGGTGGGGCTGGCCAAGGTCATGGTCAAGACGCTGGAGCTGCGCTGGACCATCCTGCCGACGGGC
>DATLVT010000170.1:0-3785 GCA_035577105.1 Polyangia bacterium | reverse complement strand
GCCTGCGCCCACAACCAGGCGGGCGCCATCGACCCGGTCACCGCCTGCCCCGCGAACTACGGCTGCCAGCAAGGCTGCTGCATCCCGACCGTGATCATTCCCTGACGCTCGCTGCGCTCGCTGCGTGGAAGGGTGGCCCCTCCCACGAGCCCTCCCCAGCGCCTCTCGCAAAGTGAGCCGGCCGGGCAGAGCCCGGCCTCCTGGACGAAAATATCAGCGCCCGGCTGCACCGATTACTGAATGGGATCTGGCAGACCGCAGAAGGCCTGGACCGTGTCGAGGAGCTGCATCAGGGTCACCGGTTTCTTCAGCGACGCCGCGGCGTCCAGGCGGGCCTGCTTCTCGGCGGCACGGCCGTCGGCGGTCACGATCACCACCGGGATCATCGCCAGGCGCGGATCCCGGACCTGCTCGGCCCGGAACTGCCATCCGTCCATCACCGGCATCATCAGGTCCAGCAGGATCAGGCAAGGGAGGCGGTCGCTGGGGGCGCGCAGGATGTCCAGCGCCTCCTGTCCATTGGCCGCCGCCGTCACCTGATAACCTTCGTCCCGCAGCAGCTGTGCCTCGATGTGCATCAGATCGGCGTCGTCTTCAATGAGGAGGATGCCCTGACAGGGGCGCTCTGCTTCGTTCATGTTGTCTCCTGCAACGGGTGCGAGATGAGGCAGGGGAGGTCGACGGTGAACCTGGCGCCCTGACCGGGGCGGCTCTCGACGGTGATCTGGCCGCCGTGCGCCTCGATGATCTGCTTGCTGATCCACAGGCCCAGCCCAAAGCCGCCGAAGTGACGGGTGGACACGCCGCGCTCGAATCGTTCGAAGATGCGCTTTTGCTGTTCCCGGGCGATGCCGATGCCGCGGTCGAACACCGTCAATCGGGCCGCGCCTTGTTCGCTGGCCAGGCTGACGTCGATGGGTTTGCCGGCCCCGAACTTGACGGCGTTGGCCAGGAGGTTGGTGATGACCTGCTCCAGCCGCAGGCGATCACAGGTGCCGACCAGCGTCGCCGGCGCGATCACCTGCAGCTCGCAGTTGGCGGCTGTCGCGGCGGCGCGCATCGACCGGACGACGTCCTGGACCACCTGCACCAGATCGATCTCCCTTCGATCCACCGACAGACGCCCTTCGGACAGGTGCGAGATGTCCAGCAGCGTGTCGACCAGCCGGGTCATCCGCTTGACGTGGCCGGCGGTGCGTCCCAGATCACCGGTGATGCGTCCGCTGGCCAGATGCTGGGCCCCCTGTTTTTGCACCATGCGGTCCAGGTTCTCGACCTGAAGCTGAATCGCCGCCAGCGGCGTGCGCAGCTCGTGGGACGCGATGGACAGAAATTCGTCCCGCACCCGCACCGACGACAGAAGCTGAAACTCCAGGTTCTTGCGCTCGGTGATGTCGATGCACGAGCCGATATAGCCGGCGAACTGACCGTCGCTGCCGTAACGGGGCGTCCCCCGATCCAGAATCCAGCGGTACTCGCCGTCGCCGCGGAGCAGGCGGTATTCCATCTCGAACGGCTGCCGCTGTCGAAAGGCGGCCATATAGGTGTCGACGCAGTCTTGAAAGTCTTCGAAGTGCACACCCTCGGCCCAGCCGACGCCCCATTCCTGCTCCACCGTTCGCCCCGTGAAGGAGAGCCAGGTTTGATTGAAGAACGTGCACAGCGCGTTGGTCTCCGCCATCCACAGCATGACCGGCGCCGCGTCGGCCATGGTGCGGAACCGCGACTCGACCTCCGCGGCGCGCAGCTCGACCTCCTTGCGTTCGGTGATGTCGCGGATGACGGCGATGACGCCGATGGTGTCGCCGCCGTCGGCGCGCCAGGGGGCGTAACGAGCCTGGCAAAAGCCGCGGCGATCTTCCGCGGCCACGAAGAACGGCCGATCGTGGGGGGCGATCTCCTCACCGGCAAGCGCGCGGCGAATGGCGGCCAGCTCCGGCGGGTCGGTAAGAAATGGCAAGACGGAGTCCCACGGTTTTCCCACCGCGTTGGCGGCGCTGCGCCCGGAGAGACGCTCCATGGCCGGATTCCAGTAGCGGCACCGCAGATCTGAATCGAAGGCGGCCAGGCCGTCGTGGCTGGCGGTCACCATCTGCTGAGCCAGGTCGGGGGGGACCGCCGCCTGGTTCACGACGGCCGCCTCAGCGTCAGTTGATCGATGAAGGCCAGGGCCCGCCCCTTGCTGGCGTCGACCATGCCGCCCCCGCCCTCGCCCAGGGCGGCCCGGAAAGCGTCGGCGGCGCGCACCGCCCGTGGCCACCACACGGAGACCCAATTTTCCACGGCGGCGCGGTTCCCCGCGGGGGTATTCCCCTCCGGGTGACCTTCCCCGGTCGTGGGCGCCGCCAGCGCCACCGCCAGCAGGGCGGCGGTCCACTGCTGGTGCCAGTCGCAGTCCCGGCTCAGCGACGAAAAGATCTGCGACAGCAGGTAATCCTCGCGCCGCCTGGCGGCCAGCGGCAGTTGCCCCATGAAAAGATCGTCAAGCAGCGGTTTGACACAGACGTTGAGGGCGACGAAGGCCTCCCCCCAGTCGAACGTGCACAGCAGTCGCTCCACCAGCTCGCGCAGCGGCTGCCAGACCGGGTCCTCCTGCCACGCCTGCAGGCTGTGATCGCCGAAGGATGGGCGCACCAGTCGGACCTGGGCCATGCGATAGGCGACGCGCTGGATGCGGCGCGCTTCATCGGCCGCCTGCAGCAGCGCCGCGATGGTGATGCGGCTGGCGGGGGCCATCTGCCCGACGTAGGAGGCCACCATCTGCAAGCCGTGCAGCGGATAGCGCAGCGGCGTCAGCAGTCGTTCGGTCAGGGCGTGCGCCGCGGCCGGCAGATCGCGATCGTAGGGCGATTCCTCGATCGAGCGCAGGACCCCGTCGACGTGCGCCTCCTGCCCCTGTTGCAGGCGGACATAGGCGGTGTAATCGGTCTGCCGGGGATCGGCAAAGGTCTCCCACAGCGTCGATTGCAGCAGCGAGCCCTGTTGATGCTGGCGGTACCAGGCGGCGATGGGGACATCCACCTCGAACGACGGCTGGCTGACCCGATAGTGCAGCGCCGTGGTGGCCACGTCGTAACGCGACGGCTTGCGGGGCAGGTCCGCCAGGTGAGAATAGGTCCGCGGCCGGGACGCCATCAGCGCGCTCCTTTGCTGGAAGGCGCGGCCGTCAATTCCCAGCGGGCCTGGTCCTCGTCGACGTGAAAATGTCCCATGAACGACGACATCACCTGCTCCAGATCGCCCGGCAGCACGAACGGTCGGCGCAGGCTTTCTTCGATGGAGGCGCGGCGCACCAGGCACCTGTCGGGGCACAGCACGCGCAGATAGGCGCCGCGATCGATGACGGTGACGTCGCGGTTGTCGCGGCGGATGGCCGTCACGATGGCGTCGGCGACCGGCCCCGCCTGCAGCACCGGACCGACGCCCCGCCGATCGCCGGGATCGCTGGTCGTCATCGGTCGTCGTCCTCTCCGTCTGGCCCGCCGCTGTCGACGTCGATCCAGATGGCCTCCTCCTGCACGGCCACCGGGTACTTGCGCAGGGTCACCCCGTCCGGGTTGATACCGCACCCGGTTCGCGCGTCGTACAGCCAGTAGTGAACGTCGCACAGGAGCGTGTCGTCGATCAGCCGGCCGGTGCTCAGCGGGACACCCTTGTGGGCGCAGCGATCGGCATAGGCGCAGACCTGACCGCCCACGTTCAGCACCACGATCGGCTTGCCTTCGACGAAGACGCCCTTCATCTCGCCGGGCCGCAGTTCCTGCAGCGCCGCCACCCGCCGCAGC
>DATLVT010000169.1:0-13766 GCA_035577105.1 Polyangia bacterium | reverse complement strand
CAAACCAGCGAAGATGCAGGACGGCCATGCTGAGGGTGTTCATCGGTTGTCCCTAGTAACCGCGCTCGCCGTTTCGGCTCAGCCGGGCTCGGACGTTCGTACCGCGAGCTCCTGGTGGCCGCTCGATCGTGCCGGTGCGGTGATAAGGTTTCCTGGTGTCGCTGTCGCTGGGGATCGCGCTGCTGCTGGCCGCCGTGCCGGTGTCCGTGGAAGGAAACGCGGGTTGCCCGAGCGTGGCCAGCGTGGTGGCGCGCCTGTCGGCGGTGCTGCCCGACGTCGCGCGTGGCGGCGGTGAGCCCGTCGACCGGGCGCGCGTCGAGCTGGCCGCCGAGCGGATCACGGTGACGCTGCGCGGACCGGACGGCACACTGATCGGCGAGCGCACGCTGGTGGCGCAAGGCAGTTGCGAGGAACGGGCCCGGGCCGTCGCTGTGGTGCTGGGAACCTGGGAGAGCGACGTGCATCCCGCCTTCAGGCTGCCGGTGTCATCCGCGGTCGGGGCTCCGCCGTCGCCCGCGCCGGCGCCCGAGGCGCCTCGGCCGGTTGTCGAGAGTCCCGTCGAAAAGCCGCCCGCTTCCGTGGTCACGCAGATCGCGCCGGGGCCGGCAGCGTCCGCGTCGAGGGCGACCTGGGATCTGGGCGTGGGGGTGCTGGGCATTCTGGCCGACAGCCAGTTGACGGCCAGCGTGCGGGTGGTGGCCACCGCCACGCCGCTTGGGCACTGGGGGGGACGGCTGGCGCTGGAAGGCGCGGGCGAGCGTGGTGTGGCGGCCGGTTCAGGCGAAGGGCGCTGGTCGCGCTGGTCGGCGTCGCTGGGTCCGCAGCACCGCGTGACTCTGGCCAGCTGGGGCCTTCAAGGCGAAGGCCACCTGTCGGCGCAGGGCGCCATGTTTCAGGTGCAGGGGCAGGGCTATCCGGTCAGCTACCAGGTGCGCGGTTTCGACGTGGGAGGGGCGGCCGGCTTGCGGCTGCTGGCGCCGGGAACACGCTGGCGCCCCTGGCTGGCCGTGGACGGCACGCGCTGGCTGGGACGGCGCACCGTGCGCGAGCTGGTCTCCGGGCAAGAGCGCGAGATTCCGTCGTGGATGGCGTCGGCCGCTCTTGGTTTCAGTTTCTTTTCGCCGTGAGCAAGGTTTCGCCGTCGCCGCCCACAAACCCAGGCGCTGGACCATGACCAAGCCCTTGACGGCAATCGCCCTGTCGGCGTCCGGACGCGGCGATGATCGGGCGGCGGCGCCCGCGGCGGCGACCGCGTCGATGACCAGCGTTGCGCCCAGCCTGGACGCGCTCTATCGCACCCACGCCGCGACGGTGACCCGCTGGGTGTCCCGCCTGTGCGGCCGCGACGTCGAGGTGGACGACATCGTTCACGAGATTTTTCTGGTCGTGCACAAGCGCCTGTCGACCTTTCGCGGCGATGCCGAGATCACCACCTGGCTGTACAGCATCGCGGTTCGCGTGGTGTCGGATCGCCGGCAGGCGCGGCGGTGGCGACGGTGGTTCGGGTGGCGCGGTGTCATCATTGACGACGACCGGGGCGAGACCGTCGACGCTGCGCACGCCGTGGGGCCGTCGGCGCTGGAGTTGCTGGAGACGCAGGAGGCGCAGCGCACTGTGTACCAGGTGCTGGATCGCCTGTCGGAGGAGCATCGAACGGCGCTGATCCTTTTCGAGATCGAGGGGCTGAGCGGGCAAGAGATCGCGGCGATCACCGGCACCAGCATCGAGAATGTCTGGCTGCGCCTGCACCGCGCGCGCAAGCAGTTCACGCGGTATTTCTTGGCGTGGGAGGCTGAACACCAGCCGGGAGAGCGATGATGACGGACGAGACGAAGAACGCGCGGCGCCCGCCAGCCAGCGAAACGGCCGCGCCCCCGCTGCGTCCCTGGAACCAGCCTGTCGATGCCACCGGCGCCGGCGGCGGCGATCCGGTGCAGCGGCGCATCGCCGGGCTGTTCACCCGACTGGAGGCGCCGCCCGCGGCAGACCCGCATCGGCTGGCGCGCATTCGGGCGCGCCTGGAGGAGGCCGTCCAGCCGCGCTCCAGACGTCGGCCGCGGGGGTGGATCTGGGCGGCGGCGGGAGCGCTGCTGTTGCTGAGCAGCGGCGTGGTGGCGGCGGCGCGTGGCTGGGTGCCGCAATGGATCTCCTGGAGCACCTTGGTTTCTCGGCAGCCGTCACCCGTCAGTCGGGCGGTGCTTCCGCGCCAGACCCACCAGACGCGCCAGGCGCGGCCGGCGGCCGAACCTGAGCCAACGGAGATGATTCCGTCACCGTCGCCGTCGCTGTCGCCGTTGCCGGCACCGACGCCGTCGCCGTTGCCGGCACCGACGAGAGGCGTGACCGGGGGACCCGCCGCGCGGGCGCACGCCGTCGGCGCCGCGGAAACCGAAGGTGCCCTGCTGGAAACGGCGGTGGCGCGCCTCCGTCGCGATCGCGACCCGGCCGGGACGCTGCAGATCCTGGACCGATACGACGCGCGCTTTTCGCGCGGCGCCCTGCGTGGCGAGGCGACCCGCCTGCGCGTCGATGCGCTGCTGCTGGCGGAAGATCGGGTCCGGGCGCTGGCGTTGCTGCAGGGCCTCACGCTGTCGAACGGCGGGCGCGACGTCGAGCTGGCCTTGATCCGGGGTGAACTGCTGGCCGCCGGTGGTGACTGCGCGCGGGCGCTGGCGGATTTCGATCGGGTGTCGGCGGCGGCACCGACCGGCCCGCTGGGCGGACGCGCGCGCGAGGGGCGGGCCGACTGTGAACGGCGGCGCCTTGATCAGGCGGCGATCCCGCCGCGCTGAAAGGTTCACGCGCAGCCACCCACTGACGGGAGCAGGCACCGTCCGCTCTCTTTCCCACCAAGGTTGCAACCATGACAAAGCCAGCGCTGTTCATCCTGCTTGCGTCCCTGCTGCCGTCCGCCGCCTGCAACAGGTCCGATGTCATCGGCGGGCCCCTCGACGCCGGCGGCAACACCGATCTGGCGCTCAATGGTCAGGACCTGCTGCCGCCACCGGCCGTGGACGCCACCGAGGATGCGGCGACCGGCAAGCCCGACGCCGCGGTCGACGCCGGTGCCGCCGTGTTCCCGGCGCGGGTGGTGTTCTTCTACACGCCGCTCGGCACGGTGCTGGACAGCTGGCGTCCGACCTCGCCGGCCAAGGGGGAATTTTCGCTGACCGGGATCCTGCAGCCGCTGGCGCCGTTCAAAGATCGCCTCCTCATCGTCGACGGGATCGACAACGTGGTGCGTCCGGGCGTCCCCAGCAGCACCGCGCAGAACGGGGCAGCGCTGCTGCTGACAGCCAGGGCGGCGGCGGACCCGGCGTCGGCGGGCGGGGCTTCGCTGGGAACGGCGCTGGCGGAAAAATGGGGGACCACGACCGCGTTTCCCTCGGTCCTGCTGGGCGTGCAAACGGCGACGGCCATCGATTTCTCCGGTCCCGGTTCGCCGTTGCCCCCCAGCAACAATCCGGGACAGGCGGCGCTCCGGCTGTTCGGCGGTCGCCCCGAGCTGGCCGCGCCGTTCTCCGACACCACTGATTTCGCCGCCGCCGGTCACCAGCAGATGGATCTGGTTCGCCTGGCGATTCAAAACGGACTGACCCGCGTCCTGACGCTGAGCTGGAGCGACGTCGCGGGGGCGCCGGTGTTCAGCTGGATTCCGGGCGTGACCAAGACCTATCGCGCGCTGGCCGCCGGCAGCGGCGCGCCCGGTCCTGACCGCGATCAGTTCATCGCGGCGCAGACCTGGTTCGCGCAGCAGTTCGCCTATCTGGTCGGTAGCCTGGCCAGCACGCCCGAGGGCAGCGGGTCGCTGCTGGATCACACGCTGCTGGTGTGGGTCAGCGAGACGGGCGAGGCCGCGCCGCTGACGGGGAGGAACATCCCGGTGGTGATCGCCGGAAACCTGTACGGGCGTTTTCGAAACGGTGCCTACGTGCAGACCGGCGGGTCGCAGGCGAACCTGCTGTCGACCATTGCCACGGTGGCGGGACTGGGCCTGTTCGGCGATCCCACGCTGGGCAACGATTCGCTGGCCGCGCTGCTGCAGCCCTGAAGCGCGGGCCGACGCTGACACCCGGCGCGATGGCCCCGTCGCCGGCGGCGCCTCGTCGCTCGGTGCGGCGATGAGCCTTATACTGAGGGCGCGGGTACTTTCCTCCGATGTCGGCCCACGCTCTCACTCCGCCAGCCCCCGATGGGGCCGACGATGTCGCGCTGGTGACCGCGGCGCAGCGCGGGGAGACCGAGGCCAAGGAGCGGCTGTTTCGCAAATACGGCCTGATGGTCAATGGGCTGTGCTTTCGATTGCTGGGCAGCGACCAGGATCTCGACGATCTGGTGCAGGAGTGTTTCCTGCAAATGTTTCGCTCACTGCACCGCCTGGACAAGCCGCAGGCGTTTCGGGGCTGGCTCTCCGAGATCGTGGTGCGCACCACGCACAACCTGATCCGGCGGCGGCGCCTCATGGTTCGCTTCGGCCTGCGCACGACGTCTCCCGTGAACGTGGAGGGGTTGATCTCTCCGGGCGCGCCGCCCGATGCTGTGTACGCGCTGAACGCCATCTACAAGATCATCGCCAGCCTTCCGCCGCGCGTGCGGGTGGCGCTGGTGCTGCGTCGGGTGGAAGGTCGCCCGCTGGGTGAGGTCGCTCAGTTGATGGGCGCTTCCCTGGCCAGCGTCAAGAGGTGGCTGGTGGCGGCGGACAAGGCGCTGGCCACGGAGCGGCGTGGGGCAGAGGGAGGGGGAGGGGAATGAAGATGACCGACGGTCTGGAGCCGGATCTGGGCGCCTACGTCAAGCAGCCTTCGTCCGAGGCCGATCTCGATCGGCAGTGGCGGCGGCTGGCGGGGACCTGGGGCCAGCCGGCGCCCCGGCGGCGGCGCGCCTGGATCGGCGCGCTGGCCGGGGCCGGCCTGGCGGGCGCGGCCGCTTTGCTTCTGGTGACCGGGCATATCCGGCGTCCGTCGGTGCCGGCGCCGGCGCCGACGTCCGTGTCGGAACCCCCGTTCGTCGTCGAAGGTTCCCGCGTCGAGAATCAAGGGCAGACGACGCGCGCCCTGTCACTGGCCGACGGCTCGCAGATCGCCCTGGCGCCGGCTGCCGCCATCGTGCTGGAACGCAGCCGGCAGGATGACCTGCGCCTGGTGCTGGAACGCGGCAGCGCTGATTTCGACGTCACCCATGTCCCCGGGCGGCGTTTCGTGGTGGTGGCCGCCGACGTCGACGTGGTGGTGGTGGGCACCCGTTTTGTCGTCACCGTCTCCGACGGGCGGCAGGGGAAGGTCGCCGCGGTGTCGGTGTCGGTGCAGCGAGGCGAGGTGGAGGTGCAGCGGCCGCGCGCCCGGGCCATGCGTTTTCTGCCCGGCCAATCCTGGTCCAGCGCGACGCCGTCGCCGCCGGTAACATCACCGCCCGTGGAGCCTCCCGCTGAAATCCCGCCTGCCCCGTCGCCGCCCGCGTCGTCCGCGCGCCCGACGCCAGCGGCCCGGGCCGCGGCGCGGGAAGACACCAGGAGCTTGCTGGCCGCGGCGACCCAGGCCCGCCTGCAGGGAAAACACCGCGAGGCGGCGGCCGCGCTCGAGAAATTGTGCCGGCGTTTCCCGGACGATCCGCGGGCGCCGCTGGCCGCGTTCCAGCTGGGCCGCATTCAACTGGACACGCTGCACGAGGCCGCTCGCGCCGCGGCGTCGTTCCACACCGCCGCGGCGCTGTCTCGCGATCCCACGCTGCGCGAATCGGCGGCCGCGCGCGAGGTGGAGGCGCTGGATCAGGGCGGCGACGCCTCGGCCTGTCGGGCGGCGCGCGACGCGTACCGGGCGGCGTATCCGACGGGCCCGCACCTGGGGCGGGTCACGGCCTACTGCCGCGGTCGATGACAGGGACCGCCGCGATCGCCGTTTGCGGGCTGCTGGTCGGCCTGGCCGCGGGCCAGGCCGATGGCGCCACGCCGGGCACGCTGGTGCTGGAGGTGTCGATCGACGTCGGCCTCACCGATCGCAACCTGGGCGTCGCGCTGCTTGATCACCTTCGCGCCGAGCTGGCCGCCACCAACGTCACGGTAACCACGGCGCGGTCACCGGGTGGACCGCCAGCGAACGCGCGGCTGACGGTGGGCCCGGTCAGCGGAAATCCGCGCGCGGTCTCGCTGGAGATCCAGTACCTGCGTTCCGGCGCCGCCGTCCAGCGCACGCTGGATCTGTCGTCGGTGCCAGCCGACGGGGCGCTGCTGGCCGTCGCCGTCGCCGTCGACGAGCTGCTGCGCGCCAGCTGGTCGCTGAGCGGCGTCGAGGCCAATCCGCCCCGGCCGACGTTGACATCGCCAGCGCCGGGTCCCGCGCCGTCGCCGTCGCCCGCGCCTCCGCAGGCGGAGGCGCGCGTGCTGATGGCCGGCGAGCGGCAGAGCAGCGGCCGCGTCACGGTGGGCCCCGACGTCGTGGTGGCGGTGGCCCTGGGTTCGCGCCTGGGCGTCGACGTTCGCGGGGGCTGGCGCCACGCCGGTTCGCGCCAGGCCGCCGACGGGGTCATCGACAGCTCGGCGGTCATCGCCGGCGTCGGTGGCTCCGTCGCGCTGCCGGCACGCGCCGAGGCCCACCGGGCCGGCGCCGAGCTGACGGCGCGCCTGGATGGCGCCTGGGTCAGCGTGCAGGGGACGGCCCGCTCGGGGGCGACTGCGTACAGCACGACGGCGCTGGGCGTGGCCGCGGTCGGTGGGGTGGGGGGATGGGTGTCGCTGATCCAGCCGCTGCGCCTGGTCGCCTCTGTCGGCTGGCAACTGCCCCTTCGCAGCGTCAGCGCCGGCGACGGCAACCAGTCGGCGGGCGTGGTGTTTCATCCAGGCTTCTCGGCGGCGGCCGGCATCGGAGCGCGTTTTTGATGAGGCACGCGCAGCGATACCGCGGCTTCCTGCTGCGCCTGGGCATCGCTGTCGTCGTGGCAGGCGCGGCGGCCGGTTGCGACGTGCGCGCCAAGGTGCTCGATCCGCCCGGTTTGTCCGGCGCGACCTGGACCGCCGAACCGGCCCGCATGGCGGACGCCGTCGTCGACGCCATCGCCGTCGGGGTTCACCTGGGCGCCACCACCACGCCCGCCGATGACAACTACGCCGTCGCCAGGCAGCGCCTGGGCGAGCTGGGCGTTCGCCACGTCATCGACCCGTCGCTCGCGCCTGATCTGCTGCGCGTGCAGGAGCTGGCCCGGATGACGCCGGGTATTCGTTCGCAGATCTGGATCGACACGCTGGGCGATTACTTTCGTGCCGCGCTGGCCGCCGGCGCCGCCATCGACGCCTTCCAGGTCGATCCGCTGGCCTCCGCCGGCAAGTTCGACGAGGCCTGGCTGCAAGGACGAAGAAGTTTCTGCGGCGACCTGTTCGCGGCGGTCAAGAGCGTCCAGCCGAACCCCGTCGCCGTGGCCGGGCCCGACGTGGATTTTCCCAGCACCTTTCCCCTGGTCGACTTTGGACCCTGCGTCGATCTGGGGACGGTGCACCGCCAGCGCAGCATCGGTCCGCCCACCGGGCAGAGCATCGAAGGCTTCACGCTGGACCAGCAGATCGAAACGCAACGGACGCGGGCCATCTGGCGCGCCCAGATCCTGGCCGGCGACGGATACAGCACCAGGCCTGGCGACCGGGCCGGCGCCGTGTCCGAGGCGGTTCAGGCGAAATACCTGGGCCGGCTGCTGTTCGAGGCCTTCAATCGCGATTTCGTGCGGGTCTTCGTCGGGGGCGTCACCGATCGTCCAGACGACGAACAGGCCCAGGACGATCAGCGCATCGTTCAGTTCGGGGGCAGCGCCGCTGGGTTCTTGTTGAACGACGGTCTCGCCCATTTTGACGGAACGCCCAAGCCGTCCTTTCAGACCATGCGCAACCTCATCGCCGTGCTGGCCGATCCGGGGACGCCGTTCAACCCCAACGCGCTCACTTACCGCATCGACGGCGCGGATGAATCGCTGCACCACACGCTGCTGCAGAAACGCGACGGGGCTTTCTTCCTGGCCCTGTGGCTGGAAAGGCCCAGCACCGACGCAAAGACCACCCTGCCCATCACCGTGCGCTTTCCCAGCTCGGTGGCCGAGATGACCACGTTCCTCCCTGGCGATGCGGCTGATTCAATCGATCGCCTGAGAGATGCCAGCGCGCTGGCCATCGATATCGGCGACCAGGTGACGATCGTTCGCATCGCGCCTTATCCACCGTCGGGCGGCGGCAACTTCTGCGACCGTTCGAAATGGAAGGCCAGCGCGTCCGTGCCGGGCGACGGCCGGGGCCCGCCGGCCGCGCTGGACGGCAACCTGACCACCCGCTGGAACACCGAGCGCCTGCAGGACGGAACAGACTTTTTTCAGGTCGATTTCGGCGGCCCGGTCCGCCTGACCAACATCACCCTGAACAACACCCAGGCCTTCCCCGCTGACTATCCGGGCGGCTACGAGGTCTATGCATCCGTTGACGGCGTCATCTTCGACGTCACGCCGTTCGCCAGCGGCGCCGGCGTCATCAACGCGACGGTCATCAACTTTCCGCAGCGGATGATGCGCGCGGTGAAGGTCAAGCAGGTGGGCATCGCCAACAACATCCACTGGTGGGGCATCGGCGAATTTCAGACCACCTGCTCGATGTGATGGGCCGCGGCCGCCAAACCAGGACAACCGCGCGGCACAGATGACGTGGCAATAGTAACGCGAGCGCCGCAAACGGCTCATTCGACGAAACCCGGTGATCCGACGAGCCAATCATCGCAGGGCGGGTACTTACCCGGCGATGGGATGCTCCGACCGACCGCGTCCACCGCGCGGCTTCGTTGGTTTCTTGGTGGTGGCCACCGCTGCGGCGATGAGCCCTGGGTGCACGGGCCAGATAGGGACGCCGCCGGGCAAGACGGAGCCCCAGGGTTCGGGCAGCGGCGGCACCACGGGGACCGGCGTCACCGCGGGCCCGTGCGCGGCTGACACCGGCTTTGCGCCGCCGCGTCTGTGGCGACTCAACGACCAGCAGTACCAGAACGTCGTGCACGACGTCTTTGGCGCCGGCATCACTGTCCCCCAGGACGTCAGCGAGGCCATCTCCGCCGGCTCCGAGGATCTGACGCGCGCCGAGAGCCTGACCATCGGCAACGACATGATCGCCAGCAACTTCATGAACTCGGCGCACGCCACGGCGGTCAGCGCGGTCAAGTATCTGACGGCGCTGCTTGCCTGCGCGACGCCCGATGCGACGTGCGTGGAAAAGTTCATCCGGACCAAGGTGGCGCGAGCCTTCCGGCGTCCGGTCACCGACGGCGAGGTGCAGGACATGCTGGCGCTGTACCAGCTGGGCGCCGCCGGCGCCGACGGCGGTCCGGCCGAGGGCGCGCGCGTCCTGATGGAATACGTGCTGCAGGCGCCGGCCTTCCTGTGGCGCGGCGAGTTCGGAGGCGTCAGCGGCAACACGCCGGCGGCGTCAGGCGCGGCGCAGCCGCTGGATCCTTACGAGCTGGCGGGCGCCATCGCCTTTCTGTTTCTTGATTCGGCGCCTGACGACGCCCTGTGGTCCAGGGCCGCCGCCGGCACGCTGACCAGCCCCTCCGTCCTGGCGGGCGAGGTTGATCGCCTGATGGCGTTGCCCGCGGTCAGGGCCAACATCGCCAGGCAGGTCGGCAGCTGGCTGGCCATTCGCAAGACGGCCGCCACGGTCAAGGACCCCACGCTCTTCCCCGAATTCACCGATTCGGTGAAGAACGCCCTGACGGACAGCGCGCAGCTGTTCCTGCAGGACGTGGTGGTGAGCGGCAAGCTGACCGATCTGATCACGTCGCGGAAGATGTTCCTGAACCAGGAGCTGGCCGGCATCTACGGTGTCAGCGGCGTGGCCGGCCCGTCGCTGATGCCGGTGGAGGTGAACCTGGCCGAGCGCGGCGGCGGCATCCTGACCCAGCCGGCGCTGCTGGCGGCCAATTCGCGCGTGAACCGGGGCGATCCCATCCACCGCGGGCTGTTCATCTATACGTCCATGGTCTGCGCGACGATGCTGCCGGACCCGCCCGCCAACGCCACCTCGGTGGATCAATCACTGCCGGCCACCGCCACCGAGCGGGAGCGCGCCAGCTTTCGCGCCTCGCGCGCCGACTGCGCGGTCTGCCACGTCCACTTCGACCCGCTGGGCCTGCTGACCGAACGTTACGACCCCATCGGGCGCTATCACGAAAAAGACGCCTCCGGGCAGCCCATCGATCAATCGTCGACGATCAGCCTGGGCACCAACCTGGACGGACCGGCGAACGGGATCGGCGATCTGATCACCCGCCTGCAGTCTTCACGTCAGTTCCCCGATTGCGCAGCCGGCAAGCTGGCCGCCATCGCGGTGGGGCGAACCTTGCGCGACGACAACGCCTGCGCGCTGCAAGAGGTGCAGGACGACTTTGCGAGGACGGGGTCATTCACCGGGCTGTTCCGGGCGATCGCCACCTCGCCGGCCTTCACGACGCGCGACGGGAAACTTCAGTAGAGGAATGCGACATCCATGAGCAGCATCCACTCGAAAATTCGCCGCCGGACCTTCATCGGTGGCGGGGTCAGCGCCGGCCTGGCCTCGATGTTCTTGCGACCGCTGGAGGCGGCGGCGGCGAACGGTCCGCCCACGCGGTTCCTGCTGATCCATCGCCCGGTGGGGACCATCCCCGACCAGTTCTTCCCCGTGGCGGGCGGCAGCGAGACCGACTTTCAGCTGGGGCCGATCATGAAGCCGCTGGAGCCGTTCAAGGCCGACACGCTGATCCTCGACAACGTGACCGCGCCGCGGAATCCCGGCTGGCAAGGCGACCGGCACGGCGCCGGCCTCATCTCCATGCTCACCGGCAGCCGCGCCATCAGCGACGGCGAGCCCCTGAACGGCGACGACCAGTACCACCACATCACCGCCGCCTCCCAGTCGATCGATCGAAAACTTCTCACCGAATCGCCGCGGCTGCAGGGCTCGCCGGTGGGCGACATCCATCTGGGGGCCTACCGTGACTCGGTTCAGGGCGGGCGCATCTATCCCGAGGGGGGCGCGGCCAACTGGCGGCCGCTGTCATACGCGGCGGCGAACAAGCCGACGTTCCCCGAGGTGCGGCCGGCGGTGGCGGCGCAGAAGCTGTTTGGCAACATGGTCCCCGGCGGTGCCGCGGCCATGGCCAGGCAGCAGCAGCTGAACAGGAGCGTCCTCGACCTGGTGGCCAAGGATCTGAACAACCTGCAAAAGCAGGTGCCGGCATCGCAGCGCGCGAAGCTGGATTCCCACCTGACTGCCATCCAGCACCTGGAGATGCAGATCGGGGCCTTGAACGGGCGCGGCACCTGCACACCGCCGGCCCTGGCGCCGCCGCTGACGGCCATTCCGCCGGGAACCCAGTCCGGGCTGAGGATCGACGCCCTCGACCACCTGCAGGTGGCGCAGGAACAGCTGGCCATCATCAAGGTGGGGTTTCAGTGCGACCTGATCCGGACGGCGACGTTCAGCTTCGCGCACGGCAACTCCGACATCCAGTTCGCCAACATCCTTCCCAGCTTTGGAACGATGACCGGTCACCACGACATCTCGCACATGACCGACGCCGATTCGGTCAGGCGACTGGTGGCCATCGATCAGTGGTATTGCCAGCGCCTGGCCGACTTCCTGACCGATCTGAAGAACACACCGGACAGCGACGGGAGCAGCCTGCTGGACAACACCCTGGTCGTCTTCATCAGCGACGTCAGCGTGGGGGCTGGCCACCTGTGGCAGCGCATGCCGGTCACCTTTCACGGCGGCAAGTCGGTGGGCCTCAAGGGCGGACGAAGCCTGAACATGAACGGCCGGTACATGAATGACCTCTGGGCATCGGTGCTGCTGGCCTTCGGCGTGCCGCTGCCGTCGGACAACAGGTTCGCCGGCAACACCAACTGGCCGTCATTGACCAGCCCGGAGAGCGGCCCGCGCATGGGGACGGGAGCGGTCGCCGGAATCTTCGGCTGACGACGGCGGCGACCCCGCCTCGATTGGCTGCCGGGCGTGAGAGGCGGGCAGGGGTGGCCGCGTGAGTGGAATCGGTCCGGGCGATGTTCAGGTAGATTGGGTTGGTGGCCGCGCCGGGAGATTGTTTCGTTCGTGGGGGCGTCGTCGGGGTGTTGGCCCTGGTCGTGTGCATGTCCCTGGGCATGGTGACGGGGCGCGACGCCATCGCTCAGCGAGCGTCAGAAAGCGCTGTCGACGTCGGTCTGACCTACCAGGCACCGGCGGGGTGCCCGTCATCAGAGGTGGTCGTCCAGCAACTGGCGGCGCGCGGTCTGCGTGTCATCGATGGCGGTGGTGCGCGACGCCGTCTGACCATCGCCGTGGCGCCGGGCGCCGCGGACGCGCCTCGTTTCAGGGGCAAGCTGAGCGTGGAAGGGGCGTCGCCGGGGAAACAGGCGCCGTCGCAGACGGTGAGCGGACGGGACTGCCAGGCGGTCACGCTGTCGCTGACTCTGGTGGCGGCCCTGGCCCTGATTCCTGTCAGCGACGCGGCAGCCGAAGGTCCGCCCGCTGGCGCGATCACCGTCAGCCCCGGCGAAGCCGACGCCGACCGCGGCCGGCCAACCTGGTTCGTGGGCGCGCTGGGACGGGGAATGACCGGGCTTGGTGAGCGGCCCGCCCTGGGCTTCGGTGCCTTCGTCGAACGGGTCTGGGGCCAAAAGCCCGACGCGATCGCGATGACCAGCCTGATTGTCTCCGTGGAGACAGCGGCCCCGCCCACCATCACGCTGCCCCAGGGGTCGGCCGACCTGCGCGTCTATCTGGGGCGGCTGGAGGGTTGCTGGTTCGGGGGCATCATCGCCGCGCGCGCTGTCTTCCTGTCACCCTGCGCTGGAATGGAAGGCGGTCTGCTGCACGGCAGTGGCGGCGTCGGGCAAGACCAGGGCAGCATCAATCAACCGCAAACGGCGACGCGCCCCTGGCTGGCGCCGGTGGTGTCAGTCCGTGGCGCGGTGAGACTGACGCGCGGGGTCTGGTTTTCATTCGGCGGCGCCGCCTTCGCGCCGCTGGTGCGCGATACTTTCGTCTTCAATGATCCCCGCGCAACCATCCATCGCAGCCCGGCCGTGGGCGGTCTGCTGGAACTGGGGCTTGCCGGGGCGTTGTGGTGATCAATCGGTGGCGCCGCGGCCATTCATGAGGGGGCCAAGGGCAGCGACGAGACACGGTGACAGGCAGTGACAGGCGAAGGCGGCACGTTGAGGCTTGAGCCGGCATCCAGGGCCGACGCGCGGACGTCGTCGCCGGACATGCGCGCCCTGGTCGACGAATATTTTGGCTTCATCGCGCGCTCGCTGCGGCGGCTGGGGGTGCCGGAATTCGAGCTGGACGATGCGGCGCAACAGGTGTTCCTGGTGGCGGCCACAAAGGTCGACCGCATCGTCGCTGGCAACGAGAAGGCGTTTCTGTTCGGCATCGGTCTGCGCGTGGCGTCGCAGTCGCGGCGGGCGCGGCGACGGCGGGTGGCCGGGGAAGGGGCGGCCGCCGCAGAATCGATGACCTCCGTCGCCGTGACGCCCGAGCAGATCGCGGCGGAGCGCCAGGCGCGCGCGCTGCTGGACGAAATCCTGGACGCCATGCCCGAAAACGTCCGGGCGGTGTTCACGCTTTTTGAGCTGGAGGAATTGACCATGGCGGAGATCGCCAAGCTCCTGGGCGTGCCACCCGGGTCGGTGGCGTCGCGCCTGCGGCGGGGGCGGGAGATCTTTCACGATCAGGCGGCCCGCCTGCGCTCGCGTCAGGGCGGGACGGGAGG